>JAFWCS010000303.1 GCA_017534365.1 Clostridia bacterium
CTGCTGGTGATCCTGCTGGCGGTCTACGCCGCTTCGGTCACGGGACTGCTGACGGGGGAATACCTGACGGAATCGCCCGCGCGCCTGTCCAGGATCCCCGCGCAGGAGCTGACGGAGATCGGCAGCCCGTATAAATTCTATTACCAGCAGCTTGAAACGGTGGAGCAGCACGTCTACAACCGGATCCTGAGAGAGGTGTATGACCTGCCCGAGGAGATCCGCGTGCCTGCCATCGACGGCACGCAGCTGGACCACGTCTTCTCCGCGCTGCTTTATGACAACCCCGATCTGTTTTTCGTCGGGCGGAAATGCACCCTGATCTCCCGCCCGATCGGCACCTACTGCGCGATCAGATATATCATTGATCCCGCGGAATACGAAGCGCAGAAGCAGGCGCTCGAGGCGGCCAGGGACAAGGTGCTCGCCACGCTGAGCGATCCGTCCGATCCGTGGCAGACGGAGCTGGAGATCCACGATTACGTGGTCTCGCACTGCAGCTATGAGATCGAGGACGGCGACCTGACCTATTCCTCGGCTTACGGCGCGCTGATCAACGGCGTGGCCGCCTGCGAGGGCTATTCCAAGGCGGCAAAGCTCCTGCTGGATGCGGCCGGGATCGAAAACGGCCTGGTCAGCGGGCAGGCGAAAAACAGCGAGAACGGCGTCGGCGCGCACATGTGGAACGCCGTCAACGTCAACGGCGATTTTTATCATCTGGACTGCACCTGGGACGATCCGGTCGGCCAGGACGGCAAAGAGATCCGGCTTTATGCGTATTTCAATCTCAGCGACGAAGCCATCGGCGCGACCCACAGCGATTTCTCCCATGACTTCGGCTGCACGCAGATGAAAGAAAACTATTATGTCAAGACCGGCACGTATTTTGAAAGCTACGGCAGGGAGGACGAGGCGCAGCTCGCGAGGCTGATCGCGGCCGCTCTCAAACGCGGTGACACGCGGATCCAGCTGCGATTCGCGACCGCGCAAGCATATCAGACGGCGGAAAAGCAGCTTGTGAAGGAGCAGCGGATCTATGACGTTCTGCAGGCGGCCAGCGCGCAGGCTGGCGAGCCGTTTTCCGCAAAATCCCTGCTGTTTTATAAAGATAACGAGCTGCGGATGCTCACATTCCAGCTGCGATCGGAGGAATAACGATGGATCGAAACCGAATCGAAAACGCCGTGCGCGAGATCCTGCTCGCCGTGGGCGAGGATCCCGACCGCCCGGGTCTTCTGGAAACGCCGGGGCGCGTCGCGCGCATGTATGAGGAGATCTTTGCGGGGCTGGAGGACGATCCGACCCGGCACCTGAAATTCTTTGACGAACAGGGCAATGAGGAAATGGTGATCGTGCGGGATATCCCGCTGTATTCGATGTGCGAGCACCATCTGATCCCCTTCATGGGCAAGGCGCATATCGCTTATATTCCGCAGAACGGCAAGGTGATCGGGCTCTCGAAGCTTGCGCGGATCGTGGACTGCTATGCCAGGCGTCCGCAGCTGCAGGAGCGGCTGACCGCGCAGATCGCAGATTTTCTCTTTGAGCAGCTGGAGCCGCAGGGCGTGGCGGTGGTCGTGGAGGCGGAGCATCTCTGCATGACCATGCGCGGCGCGCGGGCATCCGGCGCGCAGACCCGCACCTCGGCTTTGCGCGGCACGATGCGAAGCGACGCGCGCACCCGCGCGGAGGCGCTGGACCTGCTGACGGGAGGGAACGGCTGATGCTCCGCGCGCGTGATTATCAGTTCCCGCTCGGGAAGCGCACCTACGTGATGGGGGTGCTGAATTACACGGCCGATTCCTTTTCGGACGGCGGATTATATAATACGCCGGAGGCCGCCGCAGCCTGTGCGCAGGCGATGCAGGCAGCCGGCGCGGATATCATCGACCTCGGCGCGCAGTCCACGCGGCCGGACGCCGAGCTGCTCACCTGCGCGCAGGAGCTGGAGCGGCTGGAGCCCGCGCTGGCTGCCCTGCAGGGCAAGCTCAGCGTCGCGCTGTCGGTCGACACCTTCTACCCTGCCTGCGCCAGGATCGCGCTGGAAAACGGCGCGGCGATCATCAACGACATCAGCGGCGAATTCAACGGCGAGATGGCGGCGCTGGCCAAGGAGTTCGGCGCGGCCTATATCGTGACGCACAATCCCTGCGGCGCGGGGATGGAGGCGGCGTATCCGGACGGGATCGTCAGCGCTGTGCGCACATTCTTCCTGGACGCGCTGTCACTTGCCGCGGACTGCCGCCTGCCGCGCACGCAGCTTTGCCTGGATATCGGGCTGGGTTTCGGCAAGAGCTATGAGGATCAGCTCACCCTTCTGCGGGAGCTGGAGTGGGTGAAATTCAGCGGCGTTGCGCTCGTAGCAGCCGCCTCGCGCAAGCGTTTTATCGGCAGGGCCAGCGGCGAAAAAGCGCCGCAGCAGCGGGATCCCGGCACCGTCGCCGCCCATACGGCCGCGATTGCCGGCGGCGCGGATCTCATCCGCGCCCACAACGTCGCCGCCGCCGTGCAGGGCGCTCGTGTGGCGGATGCGATCTACAGGAGTTAGGAATGAACTGTTCCTTGTAGGGAATGCTGCCCGCGGCATTCCGCGCGGCGGTACGCCGCGAAGCATCTCAAACAAGACCAATGGCGACGCACAACACGGCCTTCCCCTCGAGGGGAAGGCGATTCGAGGGCTGCCGGCGGTGCGTGAGAAGGCTTCTCCTTGAGGAGAAGCTGTCGCCGCAGGCGACTGATGAGGTGGGATCATGAACAAAACCAACAATCCCCGCTTGACGCCTTATGCGCAAAAACTGCGGCGAGAAATGACAAAGGAAGAACGCCGTCTTTGGTATGAGTTTCTGAAAGATTCGCCGGTCACGGTCAACCGACAGAAAGTGCTTGGCCGTTACATTGCAGATTTTTATTGTGCAGCTGCAAAGCTGATTATCGAAGTTGACGGGACACAGCATTTTGAAGACGCCGGTTTGGCAGCAGATCAAGTTAGAGACGCTTATTTTTCCGAATTGGGTCTGCAGGTGCTGCGATACCCGAATAACGAGGTCAACGAGAATTTTGAGGGCGTTTGTGAAGATATATTGCTGCATCTGGGAGATCACCTCATCCGACCTCGCTGACGCTCGGCCACCTTCCCCTCAAGGGGAAGGCGATTCGAGGGCTGCCGGCGGTGACACAGGGGACGGCATTTGCCAAAGAAACCAAGTTCTATAGAAAGAATTGCGTGAATGATCTCATTTTTTTGAAAAAGGCAGGGATGACATTTGCAGGACCGTATTCTGATCCGCGGGCTGCGGGTGTATGCGTATCACGGGGTCAACCCGGAGGAAAAGCGCGACGGGCAGCCGTTCATTTTCGATATTGAAGCCAACGTTGATCTACGGCGCGCCGGGCAGACCGACGCGCTGGAAGACACGGTCAGCTATGCGCAGATTCTCAAGGAAACCGTGCGCGTGGCGACCGCGCAGTCCGACGATCTGCTCGAGCGTGTGGCGCAGCGGGTGGCAGAGGCGCTGTTTGCGCGTTTTGAGGCCGTGACCGCGCTGCATATCACGCTCAAAAAGCCGGAAGCGCCGATCCGCGCCGATTTCGACTGGGTCGGCGTCGAGATCTTCAGAACACGGGAGGAAGTCGACCATGCCTGAGGCCGTGATCGCGCTCGGCTCCAATCTGGGAGACCGGCAGGAGAATCTGCGCGCGGCGGTGCGGGCGCTGGCCGCGCTGCCGCAGACGGCGGTGCTGGCGTGCTCCGCCGTTTATGAAACCGTGCCCGTGGACTGCGCGCCCGGCGACGGCGATTATCTCAACGCCGCGGTCAGGCTGGAAACGGCAATGCCGCCCGCGCTGCTGCTCGGAGCCTGCCTCGGCATCGAGGCGGCGCTGGGGCGGGAACGGCCGTATCGCAACGCGCCGCGCACGCTGGATCTGGATCTGATTTTATACGAGGGTTTTGCGCAGAACGACCCGTGGCTGACCGTGCCGCACCCGCGGGCGGCGGAGCGCGCGTTCGTGCTTGCGCCGCTGCGGGATCTCTATCCCGACGGCGCCGCCCCGGGCTTTCCGCTGCCGGATCTGCCGGCGGACGGCGTGCGGCGCACGGATCTGAAATTGAGGTGAAAACGATGACGCTTTGTGAAACCTGCGCGTTTTTTGATTATGATGAGGAACAGGACTGCGACGTCTGCACCGTCAACCAGGACGAGGACGATCTTTACCGCTTCCTCTCCGGCGGCGGCAAGGAGTGCCCCTATTACCGGGCATACGACGAATACAAAATGGTCCGCAGGCAGAATTGACCGGAAAGGAGCAACAACAAAATGAGCAAGCAGAAAGCAAACGGACGAAAAGCAGAGAAAGCCGTCCGCGCTGCGGAAGAAACGCGTCTGCGCAAGCTGCGCATCGCGCTTGCGGCGTTGCTGGCCGTCGCCGTCGTGGCCGGCGGCGCATGCGGCATCCGCGCGCTGGTCAAGCGCCATGCGCGCCAGACGGAGCCGACCGGCACGAGCGCCGCCTCGGATATCCTTCCGGAGGATCTGGCCTCTGCGGATTATACTTACGTTGATTATAAGGGCATGCAGATGCCGGCCGTGTTTGCGGATCTGATGCGTGAAGGGGAGACGCTGCGCGCCGAACTCTGCAAGGAAGGCGTCGTGATGAAGGTCGGTTCGCGCGACATTTCCCAGACGGAATTTGAAATGTATTATTACGATCAATACCGCAAGGCCAAGAAATCGGCAGAGAGCACGCTTTCCACCTACGGACAGAACCGCAGCGGATTCGATCCGGAAAAGCTGCCCGGCGACCAGATCCGCTCCGGGACGAGCACGTGGGAAGCCTATTTTAAGGAAGAAGCGGAAAAAAAGCTGCGCTACGAAGCAAGCTGCTATGAAATGGCGGCGCAGGCCGGCACGAAGATGAATGACTACAGCATCTCTCTCATGCAGGAGCGGATCAACGGTACGCGGCTGCAGGCGGAGCTGGATAAGGTGAGCGAGGACGAGCTGTTCCGCAACAGCTACGACGGCTTGAATGTTTCAGCGACCCTGTATTACACCCGTCTGATCATGAACGCGATGACCAGCTCCTTCCAGGCGCAGTGGTCAAATGCGTATGCCGACGGTCTTTCGCAGCAGGCGCTGCAGGCTGCGTTTGATGCGGATCCGCACAGGTATCAGGCGATCGACGCGCGGATCTATATGGTTGAGGCGCAGGATGCCGATGCGGCGAAAGCGGATGCTGCAAAGGTGCGCACGGAGCAGGAGCTGATCGCGTTTGCCCAAAAATATCATCCGAACAAGGACGTCGACATGAACGTGTTCACGGATTTTCGCTGCACACGGTATTCGATCGTTGACGATACCTACGGAGAAGCCGTTTCGAGCTGGCTCTTTGACGAGAGCCGCGAGATCGGCGTCTGCGGGCTGATCGACGACGGCCTGTTCCTTTATCTGGCCGTGCCGCTGAGCAAGCCCTATCTCTCCACGAGCGTCGAGGCGGAGCTGATGGCCTTTGATTTCATGAAGGAAAACGAAGATTCCGTCGCTGAGATGAAGGCAAAGGCGGAGGACTTCTGTGCGCAGGTGAAAGCCGCCGGCGGCAACGCCGAGGCGTTTGAGAAGATCGCGCTGGAAAACGGCGAAGACGCGGCGCGCAACACCGTCTCCATCACGGATTTTACCGAATACGGTCCGGCGGTTTATCTCTTTGATCCGGCGCGCAAGCCGGGCGATCTCACCCTGATCAAGCAGGAGGATTATTATCTGGCCGCCATGTTCCTGCAGAAAAACGCGGAGGATTTCGACTGGATTGACGAGGTGAAAACGAAGCTGGTCAGCGACGACTGGGAAAAGACGGAGGCCGATTTCGAAACGGACAACGCCGGGAAACTCAATGAAAAGGTCGCGGCGCAGGCGATTTCCGCGGTGAATGCCAGGCTGGAAACCGCGCTGAAGAACAGCTGAGGAGACGCAGATGCAAAGAAGATTTGACGCGGTGCTGTTTGATTTTGACGGTACGGTTGCGGATACGGGCGCGGGCATCTTTGCCTCGGCAAACCATGCGGCGCAGGCGCTCGGGTTCCCGCCGCCGACCGAGGCGCAGCTGCGCAGATTTGTCGGACCGCCGCTGCTGGAATCCTTTCAGGAGCTGATCGGCATGACGCCCGAGCAGGCGCAGGCGGCGGTGACCGCCTACCGCAGTTATTATGAAGCGCATGCGATCTTTCGCCTGACGCTTTACCCCGGGATGCGGGAGACGCTCGCGGCGCTGCATGCCGCCGGCGTGCGGGTCGTGATCGCCAGCTCCAAGCCGGAACGCTTTGCCCGGCGGATCACGGCGCATCTCGGGCTGGATCCGCTGATCGACGATTTTTCCTGCCCGCGGGATGATCGCGTGCATGAGGATAAGGAAATGCTGATCCGTCGCGCCCTGCGCCAGGGCGGCGTCGAAGCCGCGCGCGCGGCGATGGTCGGCGACCGGTGCTATGATATGATCGGCGCGGGGCGTGCAGGGGTCACAGCGATCGGCGCGGCCTACGGCTACGGCGGCGCGCAGGAACTGCTGGCGTCCGGCGCCTCGCAGCTGATCGATACCCCGGCGGCGCTGCTGCCGCTGGTCGGCGTCGCGCCGCAGGACCCCGGAAATCTCACGGAGGATCTATGAAAAAAGTGAGCAAGGTTTTGCTGATTCTATGTCTGCTTGCTGCGGCCGGCGGCGTGCTGCTGCTTTGCGGCAGCGCCCGGGTCCGGGCGCAGGCCAAGCCTTATATCCATGCGCCGGAGGCCGTGGGGGAAGGGTATGACTGCATCCTCGTGCTCGGCTGCGGCGCGCGCGGGGGCGTGCCGAGCCCGATGCTGGAGGACCGGCTGCTGCGCGGGATCGAGCTGTATGAAGCCGGCGCGGCGCCCAAGCTCCTCATGAGCGGCGATCACGGGCAGAAAGAGTATGACGAGGTCAACGTGATGAAGGATTTCGCGATCGGGCAGGGCGTGCCGAGCAGCGATGTTTTCATGGATCACGCGGGCTTCTCCACCTATGAGAGCATGGTGCGCGCGCAGCAGGTGTTTCAGGCGCAGCGCGTGCTGATCGTCACGCAGGGCTATCATCTGCCGCGCGCGATCTATGACGCGCGGCGGCTGGGGCTGGAGGCCGACGGCGTGGCGGCGGATCTGCGTCCTTATATGGGCCAGACCTTCCGCAATCTGCGCGAGATCCTTGCGCGGGACAAAGACATTCTCTGGACGCTTTTCCGGCCGGCGCCGACGTATCTGGGCGAGGCGATCCCCATCAGCGGCGACGGCGACCGGACCAACGACCGCGTCTGACGCAAAACAAAGTTTTTCAGGAAATTTAAAAAAAGGCTTGACATTTGCCGCGGGGTTTGTTATAATTCATCCCGCAGTTGCGGATGTAGCTCATCTGGTAGAGCGCCACCTTGCCAAGGTGGAGGTAGCGAGTTCGAGCCTCGTCATCCGCTCCATTTTTTATCCCTGCCGTCCGGCAGGGATTTTCTTTTTCCCGGGCGGCCGACTTGACAAGCCGGAAAAACAAAGTATAATAGTATTGTATAAGTTTGCCTAGTTCCCGGAAACGGAGGTTGAAATATGAAACGATTGCAACGTGCGCTCGCGCTGCTGCTGGCCGCGCTGATGCTTGCGTCACTGGCTGCCTGCGGCACGAAGCCGACGGATCCCGACGCCACGGAGCCGACCACAAGCGACGAGCGGGCTTATAAAACGCCGATCGCCGTGCCCGACGGGGTGCTCAATCTCGGCATCGCCAAGCTGCGCACCGACCGCAGCTACGCCTTCGACGTCAAAACCTGCGCGACCGCGGAGGAGGCGGCGGAGCAGCTGCGCAGCGGCGCGGCGTCGATCGCCGTTTTGTCCCCGGCGCTGGCGCTGCAGCTGTTTGAAGAGACGGACGGCGCGGTGCAGATGCTGGCTGTCACGACGCTGAGCGTCTTCTACGCCGTCGAAAACGGCGGAACGGTGCAGACCGCCGACGATCTGAAGGGCAAGACCGTCTATGCGACCGGCGAAAAAACGGATGACGATAAACTGCTGCGCGCGCTGCTGCAGATGCAGGGCGTGGATCCGGAAAACGACCTGACGATCGAATATCTGGATTCTCAGGACGCGCTGACCGAAGCGGCGCTGGCCGGCGAGGCGGGGATCTGGCTGATGAGCGAGCCTTACGCGAGCCGCGCCTGCGTGGAATCCGATAAGCTGCATATCGCGCTGGATCTGAACGCGGTGCCCGAGGAGGCGCCCGCGCCCGCGCAGGGCTGTCTGGCCGTGCGCAAGGACTACATTCAGGCGCATCCCGCGGAGCTGGAGGAATTTCTCACCTACTATGAGGTGTCCGTGAACTTCGTGCAGTATAATCTGCAGTCTGCCGCCGCCGTCTTCGCGGCCAACGGCTATTTCTCCTCGCCGGAATCGGCACTGGCCGCGCTCCCGCGCATGAACATCGTTTTCCAGACCGGGGCGGAGATGCGCGCGACCGCCGACGCGACCTTCGGCATCCTGCGCGGCGCGGAAAAGCTGCCGCCCGACACATTCTACTATGGAATATAATTTGCCGAATTAGGGCTTGCAATTGCTTTAAAAATATACTATACTATTAACGCATATGGCCGTTCTCTGACGGCCGAGAATGAAGGAGGAAAAAAACATGGCAAAGAAACTGATTGCGATCCTGCTTGCACTCACCGTTGTGGTGTTTGCATTTGCCGCCTGCGGCGACACGAAGGGCACGGAGACCACGACCGAAGCGGCTGACGTGACCACCGAAGCGCCGGTCGACGAGACGACGGCTGCGCCTGTTGTTGACGAGACCACTGCCGCTCCCGCGGACGAAACGACGGCCGCGCCCGCGGAGACCACCGCTGCCGCTGCGACCACCGCCGCCGCGACCACGGCTGCTGCGACGACCGCCGCTGCCACCACGGCTGCGCCCGCCGCGAAGGCGCCGCAGACCAAGGCGGAGATCATTGCGTATTACAACGAAGCGATCAACAAGGTCAAGCCCGGCGCGAAGAGCATTACCCAGAACTATGCCAAGATCTCTCTCGCAGGCCCCACCACCCTGCCTTCCGCGCTGAGCGGGATCCTGAGAATTCTCGGCGGCGCCGATAAATTCATCGGCGATCAGCTGGCCAAGAACAGCGACACCGAGAAGCATACGATCGACAAGAGCAAGTTCCCCGTGGAAGATGAATCCTGGTCCTCCAAGCTGACCGAAGCCGACGTCAAGAGCGCGACCTGCACCGAGGCCAACGGCATCTACACGATCACCATCACCACCGTTGCCGACGGCAAGTCCGATGCCGTCAAGCACGGCCAGGGTCATGCGCCCAAGGCCTTCAACGTGGTGCTGCCCGGCGTCGTGAACGACAACATCCCCGGCGTGGCTGCCAGCATGGTCGGCACGGCGAAGATGGATTATCCCTCCAGCACCGTGAAGGTCACGGTGGACAGCAGGACCGGTCAGGTCAAGAGCGCTGTTTATGACAGCTACTGGACCATCAATTTCGACAAGGCCGGCGCGATCCTGCCGTTCCTGACCTCCACCTCTTACGATATCGCGTGGTAATCTGATTCCAAGGAGTTCTGACACATGAAAAAAGAAATTCTCGTTGAGACTTCCGCCCGTCACGTGCACGTGACCCGCGAGGCGCTGGATATTCTCTTCGGCGAAGGCTATGAGCTGACCAAGAAAAAAGATCTCTCTCAGCCCGGGCAGTTTGCCTGTGAGGAGCGCGTGGCCGTCGTCGGCCCCAAGGGGCAGTTCCCCGCCGTTTCGATCCTCGGCCCCATCCGCCCCGAGACGCAGGTCGAGCTGTCGCTGACCGACGCACGCTCCATCGGCGTGACCGCGCCGGTGCGTGAGAGCGGCGACGTCGCGGGCAGCGGCGCCTGCAAGCTGGTCGGCCCCAAGGGCGAAGTGGAGATCGACTGCGGCGTCATCGCGGCGCAGCGTCATATTCACGCCACCCCCGCGGACGCGGAGAAATACGGTCTGCAGGATAAGCAGATCGTCTCCGTCAGGATCGATTCCGACGGCCGCAAGCTGATCTTCGACGACGTCGTCGTGCGCGTGAGCCCGAAGTATTTCTGGGCGATGCACATCGACACCGACGAATCCAACGCCGCCTGCGCGAAGCCGGGCATGCTCGGCTAGATCCTCGACTGAGCTGATCCAAATAAAAGGACCGCCGGGTCTCTCTCATGAAGTGAGACCCGGCGGGTTTTCTTTTGTGCTTCTGTTTACGCCTCCGGTGCGGTGCGGTCCAGCTCGTATTTTACGGTGTTGTGATAACGGAACTGCAGATCGGCCGTGCCGAGATCGGCGATCGGGCCGCTGCCCGTGACCGTCGTCGCGACGTCGATGTTCTTTTCGTATTCGATCGCCGTGATCTCGTCCGTGGTCAGATCCGCGGTCAGGATGATGCGGCAGTCGCGGTAGGTCAGCGTCGGCTTTTCGACGCTCAGATACTGATCCGCTTTGGCAAATTCCGCCATCACGTCGTCCACGCTGCCCATATCATAGGCCTTTTCCAGCGTTGCGGGCAGGGTGGGGCTTTTGAGCGTGAGCGTGATCGTGCGCACCTCGCCCTCATCCCTGCAGGTGGCGCTCTCCACGTCGTCGAGCGTGAGCGCGCTGACGTAGCTCTGCCCCTTCACGGGCAGGAACGCCGCCAGATCCTCGCCGTAGGCAAGCTCCGCGCCCGGCGTGTCGAGCATGTAGCGGTTCAGCCCCTCCACGGCAGCGGCGACGTAGGCGTTTTCGCTGTAGGGCAGGCTGTTGCCCTCGGCGTCCTCCGCCTTGGAGACGGATTTGCTTTGCGACATATTGACGGCGGCCTTGACGCCCTTGACTTCGTTGATATGCAGGTTGAAGTATTCAAAGATCGTCGCGGTGTTCTGCGCAAGCTGCGCAGGCGAGTAATCCGTTTCGGTCACGGTGTGGCTTTCCTCGTCGTAGCCGATCGTCACGTCGGTCGGCAGCGGGGTCTTGACAAGCACGGTGGTCGTTTCTTCCTCTTCCGTCGCGCCGCAGCCGGCAAAGGCCAGAAGCAGGCCGCAGGCCAGCAGGAGCGCGAGAACGGTGCAGAGCGCTTTTTTCATTCCGGTTGCCTCCTTAAACGTCAAGTCCTTTTTCATCAAACAGGAACATGGTTTCCAGGCAGATGTCCACGCCGGCCTCCAGCGTCTTCATATCGAGGTTTTCCCAGGTGTCCAGCCGGGTGTGGTAGTAACGTGCGGGTGCAGGATCCATCGCGGCGAAGCAGGTGGCCTCCAGACCGCCCTGCGTCATGGCTGCGGCGTCGCTCGAGCCGAAGCTGACGGTCTTATAGGGCAGGTCGTAGCCGGCGATCTTCGCGCCGGCGGCCAGCAGTGCCGAGGCCTTTTTGCCGTTGCGCACCGTGCCGGTCATGTCCTTGTGATAGACGGCCATATAATCGAAATCACGCACGGTATCCAGCCCGATGAAGACGGTTTCGACGTCCTTTTCTGCAAGGAGTTCCTTCGCGTGCGCTTTGCAGAAGGCCTTCGCGCCGCGCAGGCCGGCTTCTTCCGCGCCGGTGCACACGACCCAGACCTCGGTATTCTCAAAGCGGATGTCGTGGTCGTTCAGGAAGCGCGGCATCGCCATGGAGCAGTAGCAGCCGGTCAGATTGTCGTTTGCGCCTTCGACCGGGCGCTTGGGGTTGTAGAACAGCAGGCAGAACAGGAAGACCGGCACGAAGCAGGCGCAGACGATGGAGAGGATCCAGACGACGCGGCTCTGCTCCGGCGTGACGCCGCGGAGCTGGAAGACCAGCGCGGTGATCAGCACGCCTGTGGTCAGCACCATGCCGAGCAGGCCGAGGATGATGACGGGCAGCAGCAGCTTCGGGCCGCCCCAGTAGGTGAACCGCCATTCCATGGCGCTGTCCGCATGGCCGGAGAAGATGATGCGGCGCTTCGTTTCGCCGGCGGCATTGCGCACGCCGATCACGTTGTGCGAGATCGCTTTCTTCGCAAAGGGATCCAGGGTCTGCTTATAAAAAAGGAATTCGGTGATCACAAAGAACAGGCACAGCACCATGACGCCGACGCCGACGCCGAGCAGGATCGTGGTCAGCAGCTGCGGGTCGATATAGGCGTTCAGATAGCGCGGCAGGAACCGCGCGGCGAAGAGCAGCAGCACGCTGAGCACGCCGCAGAAAACGGCGACCTGCACCCAGCCCATGAACGCGCGGGGAGAGAGCCTGAATTCCTCCACCCGAACCTCGTCGCAGCTCTCGCGCAGGTCCTCCGCCATGCGGTTCTGCGCCTCGAGCTCCGCTTCCGATCCGGTCAGCCGGGGACCGACCTCTCTGCACATTTTCTTGATGGCCCGCGCGGCGTAGTTGGTATACATTCTCCGCTCGGATGGGTAATTCTTCACACTTTCGCTTGCTTTCAAAACAGCAACACGTCCTTTCCGTTTGTGATTGTATTTGACAAAGAATTGTGAATTTTTTATAAAAAATCGCCGCTGTATTTGACAATCCGGCCGATCGGGTATAGAATAAAAAGCGGCCAAAGGGGGGCAATGCATGAAAAAGCTGAAAAGAGAAATCGCTGTGATCCTGATCGCCGTGATCGCGGTGATGCTGGCCGGGGTCGGCGTCGCGCACCATTTCAAAGCGGCGCGCGCAACGAAGATCGCCGAAGGCAGCGTTGCCGATGCGGGCAATTACAATGAATCGACGGGGGAGACCGTACTCAGCGCACTGACGACGCTGCTCACCGAGACCGCGCAGGATAACGCGACCTCCGCTCTGCCGCCTGAAATGACGGACGGCACGCTTCCGCTGACGACGGCAACGAAAGCACCGGAAACAACGACGAAGAAATCACTTTTCTCCAGAAAAGAAACGACAACGCAGGCGGCGAAGACGACCGCCGCGCCGTCCGGCCAAAAAACCGCTGCGGTTTCCACGACCCAGAAGGCCGTGCAGGCCGGCGCCAAAGGCAGGCAGGTGCTGGACTATGAATACGCCTATGCAGGCTATCAGCCCTATTATGCCGATATGAGCGTGCCGTGGAATCTGATCCTGGTCAACCGGTATTACATCCTGCCGGATGATTTCGAGGTCAAGCTTGCGTATATCGAGAGCTATGAGGACAACCCGCAGAAAATGGATTATCGTGCGGCGCCGCATTATAATGA
>JAFWCS010000304.1 GCA_017534365.1 Clostridia bacterium
CCGAGCAGCGCCGCGCGCTCCCCGTTGACACTGCCGCCGAAGCGCTCGTTGCGCAGGGCGGCCAGCGCGTGGGCGATCACCGCCACGTCGAAGCTGTGCTCGCTGAGGTTCTCGCCGTGCTCGTTGCGCATGAGCGCCCAGCGGTCGATATATCGCATACGCGAGATCATTGCAAAAAATCCGTTGTCCATCATAATTCCCTCCGTGTTCGGATGTTTTAACAGTATAACACAGTCCGCCGTCGTTTGCAACCTGAGGTTTTCAAAATGGAAAAAATCTCCGTTCCCGCTTTTCTGAAAGAGCTCGACGCCTGCTTTGCCCGCGAGGATCTCGCGGCGGCGGGCCGCTGCCTGCTGGCATGGCAGGCGCGCGCGGCGGCGCTGGGTGACCGCGCGGGAGAGCTGAGCGTCTGCAGCGAAGCGGTCGGCTATTACCGCCAGACCGGCGACGCGGACGCCGCTGCGGCAGCAATCGACCGCGCGCTGGCGCTGGTGCGGGAAACCGGCTGCGGCGGCGCCGTTTCCGGCGGCACGATCCTGCTCAACTGCGCAACGACGCTGAAGGCCTTCGGCCGCGTCGAAGAAGCCCTGCCGCTCTATGCGCAGGCGCAGCGCGTTTTTGCCGCAAAGCTGCCCGCAAATGATCCGCTGCAGGCCGGCTTTTACAACAACTATGCGCTCGCCCTGCAGGACGTCGGCGACGATGCGCAGGCGGAAGCCGCGTTCCTGCGCGCGATCGCCGTCACGGAGCGCTGCCCGCGCTGCGAGCTGGAGACCGCCGTTTCCTGCGTCAATCTCGCGCAGCTGTGGTTTGCGCGCGATCCGCTGGACGAACGTGTGACGCCGCTGATGCGGCGCGCTTACAAAATCCTGAAAAACCCGGCGGTGCAGTCGTATGAAAAATACGCCTTCACCTGCCGCAAATGCGCCCCGGCCTTCGGGCAGTGCGGGCTGTTCCTTGCGGAACTTGATCTCAACAGAAAGGCGGATGCGATCTATGCAGGGGCTGGCGCTGAGCAAAGCGTATTATGAACAATGCGGCCGGCCGATGCTGGAAGCGCAGTTCGGCGACGTGCTGGACCGCATCGCCGTCGGCTTTGCCGGCCCGGGCTCGGACCGTTTCGGCTTCGACGACGACGTTTCCCGCGATCATGAATGCGGGGCGGGCTTTTGTCTGTGGCTGACGGACGAAGACGATGAAGCCTTCGGGTTTCAGCTCACACGCGCCTACGCCCGGCTGCCGCTGCTGTTTGAAGGCGTGGAAAAGGCCCCGGTCAGTCCGAAATGCGCCGCGCGCTGCGGCGTGATGACGATCGGCGAGTTTTTCCGCCCCCTGACCGGCACGGACGGCGCGCCGGAAACGAACGAGCAGTGGCTCGCCGCGCCGGATGCTTCGCTGGCCGCCGCCGTCAACGGCTGCGTCTTTGCCGATCCGCTCGGCAGATTCACGGCGATCCGCACGCAGATCCTGACCGGCATGCCGGAGGACGTGCGGCTGAAAAAGCTCGCCGCCCGCGCGGTGACCGCCGCCCAGAGCGGGCAATATAATTACGCGCGCTGCATCGCCCACGGCGAACCCGCCGCCGCCATGCTCGCACTCGCGGAATTCGTGCAGAATGCCTGCGCGATGATCTATCTGCTCAACCGCCGGTTTGCCCCGTTCTATAAATGGATGCTGCGCGGGATGGAGGCGCTGCCCGTGCTCGGCGCGCTGCGCGCCCCGCTCTCCGCTCTGCTGACCGACCCGGCGCCGCCGGAGGAAAAGGAAGCGGAGATCGAACGTATCTGCGGCGCAATCGCCGCACAGCTGCGCGCGGACGGCCTGACGCGCAGTCCGTCGGATTTTCTGGAGCCGCACGCTTATGAGATCCAAAGAAAGATCCAGGATCCCGCGCTGCGGCAGCTTCACATCATGGAAGGATAAACTATGCAGGAATCATTTGAACAACCGACCGCCCTGCAGGCGCTGGCCTGCGCGCCGGGCACCGTGCTGCATGCGCGCTACCGCATCACACAGGCGCTGCGGCTGCGCGGCGACGATCTGCATTACGCCGCTGAAGATCTGCAAACCGGGAAGCAGGTGCTGGTGACGGAATACGTGCCGCAATCGCTGGTTTTCCGGCGGGACGGCACGCTCTATTGCCGCTCCGAGGAGGCGAAAACCGCGCTGCGGCAGGAGGTCGGCCGCCGGCTGACCTTCTATCGCCGGCTGCTGCCGATCTCGCAGTCGACCGTGCTCGACCTGACGGACGTTTTTTTGCAGGGCGGCACCTGCTGCACTGTTTCGCAGACGAACGGCACGCCCCTTTCCGCCATGATCGGAAGCGGGAACCGCCTGCCTGCAGCGCGTGCGCTTGCGCTGCTTGCGCCGGTCACGGACTGCCTGCGCGCCATGCATGCTGCGGGGCTGTTTCACGGCGCGGTGGATCCCTATCACATCCTCACCGACGGCAAGCGGGTCACCGCGCTCACCGGGCTGGCTTATCCGCCCGTGCCCGCATCGACGCCGTTTGACGCGCCGGAAAAGAACGCCGGGCTGTATGAA
>JAFWCS010000034.1 GCA_017534365.1 Clostridia bacterium
CAGGCCGCCGGTGTGGAGCTGGATGACCCTTGCGCCCGCCGCAGACACGGTTCTGGCGTCCACGTCGGAATCGACGTCCGCCTCCATCACGCCCACGGCAACGTCGCTGCCGAGCCGCGCGAGCAGCTGCAGCAGGGTCGAGGTCTTGCCCGCGCCGGGCGCGCCCATCAGATTGATGAGCATGGCGCCGCTGCGCCGCATCCGCGCGCGGTTCTCCGCGGCAGCCGCGTCGTTGTCCGCAAGCAGCCGCTCTTTCGTTTCAATGATTTGATAATCCATACGTCCTCTTATTCTGTTTCGGTCTCATAGCGCAGGCCGAGACGGAACAGCCGCTTCTCCGCTTCGCCGGCGAGCAGGAATTCCCCGCCCCGGGCGCTGCAGCGCAAGGTCAGCGTCTCCTCCGGCCGCGCTTCGCCGGTGTATTCTGTCCGGATATCCTTCACGGCGGCGGCCCGCAGCGCAGGCGGCATCCGGTCCTCTGCCAAATCAAAATAGCGCGTGTTGTTCATGTGCCCGTTCAGATCCAGATAGCTGTAGGGTACGCGGAAGGTCTGCGTTTCCTCTGTTTCCGGGAGCTTCGGCGCGCGCGGCCAGATCGCTTTCCATGACGGCGCGGCGCCGTCCACGGTGACCCCTGCCTTCTCCGGGGCGATCATCGTGCGGCTTTCCCGGTCCATGAGCACCCACAGCGCGGCGGCGTTGACCAGTTCATTGCCGTCGGCATCCGTGATGCGGTAATAGCGCGGGAAAAACGCGTGCATCATCTCGCCGGGCAGCGAGGTCAGGCGGATCGTTTCGTTATAGACCGGCAGCCGGGTGATCTCCGCTTGCTGGCGCGTGATGACCCAGAGCAGCCCGCGGTCTAGCGTTTTCTCCTTGCCCGCGCCGAGCAGCTCGGTGTGCGCGATCGCCGCCTCCTGCAGCAGCGTGAACAGGCGGCTCAGACGCAGCCGGCGGTAAAGGTCGGTGTCGGAGGCAAGAATCTTATACCTGCATTCGTATGCTTCCATCGTGTTATTTCATCCGCTTTTCGATCGCGTTGACCACGTCGCCGACCGTGTAGAGCTTCTGCCACTGCCGGTCGGGGATCTTGACGTTGAACGTGGCTTCCAGGCGGCAGATGATCAGCGTGAAGCCCATGGAGTCGATGGCCGTGTCGGTGTTGATGACCGTCGATTCCATAAGTGTCTGCTCCTCGGTCTCCGGCACGCATTCGTGCACGACTTCGATGACCTTGTCGAAAATTTCCTGTCTTGTCATAATGATACCGCTTTCTGTTGGAGTTCCCAACGCTTTATTTTGCCCGTTGCCGTGCGCGGCAGCGGATCGGATACAAAGTAGATGTCTTTCAGCCGCTGCCCGATCGGCAGGGCTCTCATGAGCGGGGCAAGGACCGCGTTCAGCGCGGCGCGCTGCGCTTCCTCCCCGCGCACGACCAGCGCCGGCGCGCCGTCGACCGTGATCGCGGCGAATTCCAGCCCCTGCAGCGCGTCGGCCAGCCGCTGCTCATAGTCCGGCAGATAGATCTTTGTGCCGTCGCGCAGCACGAGGATCTCCTTTTTGCGCCCGATGATATGCAGCAGGCCGTCCGCGTCGAACCGCCCGAGATCGCCCGTAGCCAGCACGCCGTTTTGCAGCACGGCGGCGGTCGCCTCCGGGTCTTTATAATACCCCTGCATGACGCAGGTCGGCGCTTCGAGCAGGATTTCGCCGTCCTGCGCGAGCGTGACGCGGTCGTCCGGGCAGACGGTCATTGCGTAGGGATCCTCGCCCAGCGAGAGCGCGACGCCCGAGGAGGTCTCCGTCAGCCCGTAGCCGAAGCTCACGCGTATGCCCATGGCCTTGAGCGCAGCGGGGATCTGCGGCGGACAGTCGCCGGCGCCGATGAGCACGAGCCGCAGCGTGTTGCCGAGCAGCTGTTTTTGCAGCAGGAAGCCCAGCAGCAGCGGGACCGCGGAGAGCGCCGTGGGGCGGAAGAACGCGCAGTCGTCAAAATAATGGCGGGGTCCGCGCCCGAGCGCGACGCTTGCGCCGCAGGAGAGCGCCCAAAGCAGCCCGCAGACGAAGCCGAAAACGTGGTCCAGCGGCAGCATGCAAAGCAGCGTGTCCGCAGGATCGAGCGGCAGCAGCGCGCCGCCGTTATAGGCGCTCGCGCACAGCGACTGCTCCGTGAGCATCACCGCCTTGCGTCTGGCCGTGGTGCCGGAGGTAAAAAACAGCAGCCTGCCTTTGCCGTTCGCAACGCCGTCCGTCAGGGCGGGGGAGAGCTCCTCCGTCAGCTCCGGATCGCCCCAGAGCAGATCGATATCCGCCGCGGCGATCAGTTCGGCGTCCGCATTCTCATTGAGCAGCACGACCTGCAGGCCGGCCTGCACCGCCGCGAAGATCTCGACCACGCAGGCAAAGGAACCGTCGCACAGCACGCCGAGGCAGGTTTTGCCCGTGCGCCGCAGCGCTTCGGCGCGTGTGTCGACCGCCGCGCAGAGCGCCGGATAGCGGATCTCTTTGACCGCCCCGTCGGCTTCGATTTTCAGTGCGGGAGCATCAGGCGACGAAGCGGCGTAATGCCGCAGCAGTTCTGAAAAGCCGGAAAAACACAAGACCGACCCTCCTTTAAATTTTATTCTATTCTATCCTATCATAAAATAATAAAAAAAGATAGTCCTGAAATGAAAGAAATCTGCAATTATTTGATGAAAATAATCAATACTAGATAGAATATCTTATTTTTTTACAGAATTCCGTCCGGGAGGCTTGATTTTTCGGCGACGGGGGCGTATAATGACTATGTCTGTGGCGCCGCGCGCGGCGCCTGCCATCACAAATATTTTTTACGGAGGCTGAATTATGGACAAAAACATCCGCATCTGCATCGTGGGCGGCGGCCCGGCCGGTCTTTCCGCCGGCATGTATCTTGAACAGAAGGGTTACACCAACTACACGATCCTTGAGCGCCTTGACCGCGTCGGCGGCAAGTGCTGGTCTCCCCATTACAATGGCAGACGTTATGAGATGGGCGCGATCATGGGCGTGCCCTCCTACTATGCCGTGCACGACGTTGAGAAATTCTGCGGCATCACGCACGACGGTCCCAAGCTCAACCGCAACTATAAGGATGCGCAGGGCAACGTCATTGAACCGTTTGAGCCCAAAAAGAATATCCTCAAGATCCCCCGCCTGCTGAAGATGAAGAAGCAGATCAAGAAGCTCGGCGAGCTGCTTGAAACCAAATATGCCGGTTATGACGTCAACGGCCATCGCGGCGTTTCCGAAGGCCACTATGAAGGCTTCTCTCAGAAGAGCGAG
>JAFWCS010000305.1 GCA_017534365.1 Clostridia bacterium
AGTCGTTCATGCCGGCGGTGATCGTCGTCACAAGCGAACCGACGGGCGCGACAAGATCGTTCGTGATTGTCAGCTGATTGACGATGTTGAACGCGCCGACGATCACAACGGTCGCATCGGGATTCAGCTCCTGGATCTTATCGAGCACCTTCGGGTAATTTGCCTTCCAGTATTCATAGCCGTTCTTCAGCTCGGTGAGTGCGGTGCTGACCAGCGCCTTGATCGCGTCCGTGCTGCTCAGATCGAAGCTCAGGCCGTCGGCAAGCATACCGCCGTTGCTGACGATGCGGTAGGCGCGGTAGAAGATATCGCACATGCCGAGCTGCACGGTGATCAGATCCGCTCTCTGGATGAGCTCGATGATGTTGCCGCATTTGCCGCAGGTCTCGGGATCGTAAACATCGCCCTCGCGCACGCCGTTGAAGGAGCCTTCATAGCCGAAATACTCCAGCATGTCTTTATAATAGGCGTAGTTCAGCTTCGTGTCGGTAAAGCCGTCGTCAACGCCGAGCAGATCGAGCGTTACGGCCGTCGTCATGCCGGGATAGGTAAACGGCCAGTAGGTGGCGCTCTGGTCGGTCATATCCATCGGCGCGGTGCAGCCGACGGCTTCGGCGATCTGATACGGCACGCAGCCCTGCACGTTGCGCATCTCATAGGCGCCGTACTGGCCCTCGCCCTCCGGCTGGTATTCGCCGTTCGGTCCGATGTAGAAGCCTTCCGCGCCGCAGCCGCGGGAAATGCTGTCGCCGATCGCGAGGTAGCCGCCCTCTTTGCCGTACTGACGCACGGTTTCTTTCGTCGCGGCGAACGCGACGGAGCAGCAGGAAAACGCGATCAAAAGGGAGAGCGCAAACGCAAGGGTGGATCGAAGCTGCTTTTTCATAATGATTCCTCCTGTGTATTGATGATCCTGTCAAGGAAAAATGCGCGTTTTTGTTCGTTGTCCAGCGAATGCACGGGCTTGACCTGCGCGGCGGAAGCGCCCTGCGCAACGCAGTGCGCCGCCCATGCGTCATGGGTGCCCGGCTGCTGACGCCGCACGACCAGCCGGCCGATGAAGGCCTTCGCGCGCTGGCCGGAATAGCGCTTGTTGCACCGGCCCATCAGCTCTTCCAGCTCGTCGATGCAGGCGTCCCAATCCACCGGCGCGTCGGACTCCACGGCCAGCGCGTAACGGCTGGGCATCACGCTGTCATCCTGATAGAACAGCCAGTGATCAACCGAGACGCCGTGCGCTTTTTCGAACAGCTCGATCGTGGTGCGCGCATCCTCCTCGCTGAATTTTTCACCCGCGATATTGAACAGCTGGCCCTTGCGATAAACGAAGGCGATCAGCGGGCACTTGCCGCGGAAGCCCTTCACTTCGATCACGTCTTTCAGGCGATAGCGATAAAGCCCCGCCTGCGTCGTGATGAGCAGCTCATATTTTTGCCCGGCCTCGAGCTGATCGAGCGTCAGCGTGCGCGCGCCGTCCTCCCCGAAGGGAATGAATTCATAGAAACAGCTGTCCGTGAGCAGCTGCATATCGGTGTCGTTCAGCCGGTAGCAGGCGGCGACCAGGCCCTCGGACGCGCCGTAGATCGAATAATCGAAGGGGATCCCCTCGCACATCGAGCGCACGTAATCGGCGGAGGGCTTGAAGGAGGCGTTGCCAATGCCGCAGATCACGGTCATATGCGGCCACAGACGCCGGAAGAGCGTTGCGTCGAAGCCCTGCTCGAACTGTGCGCGCAGATACGCCGCGCGCGCAGGCATCGGGCGGATGCAGGCTTCGAGCGCCTGCCGCACCTCGGGCTTCATGTCAACGCTGTCGCTGATGACGCCGCGCTCGATATCGTCCACGATCAGCCGCCAGTTTTTCTTCAGATAGGCGATCTGGCTGACGTTGACGCTCAGGAAGACGGAGAAGATGAAGGTCGCGTCTTCATCCGCGAGGGCAAAGCGGTAAATGCTGTAAATATAATCGCCGTCGTGCATATCAAAGAGCCGCCGCATCGGCACGGTCAGGATATAAGGATAAAAAACGCCGTATTCCCGCGCGCCGATCTCCGCGATGTTGCTGCAGAGCATGCCGTTGGGCAGCGTTTCATTCGTGGCGGGCGAGAGAAAAACGCCGCGTCCGGGATGATACCGCTTCCCCTGCCGGCGCAGCTCCTGCGCGCCGAGCGCGAGGGCGCGGGTCCAGGTATACTTCACGTAGGCCTTGAGGGAAGCTGCGGTCGCGGGGATGTATTTCGGCACGCCGGAGGAGCCGGAGGTGCGCGAAAAGCCCAGCAGGCGGGAGGCGGTGAGCACGTTCGTCTCGCCGTTTTTCATCCGCTCGATCTGCGGGGCGAAGTCCTCGTAGCCGTTGACCGGAACGCTTTGCCGGAAGTCCTCGACCGTGCGGATCTTCGCGAATCCGTGCGCGCGACCGTATTCTGTATTTTTATTCTGTTTCAGGATCTTTTTGAGCAAGTGCAGATTCTGCCGCATGGGGTCGCGCGCAGCGCGCTCAAGCTGCCGCAGGCTCCCGCTGCCCTTGATCACCATGACGCGCATGGCGAGCGAATTCAGGAATTTATGATTCATTTTAAATCCAGCTTTTCAGTAATAAGTTTAATTGAACAGGAACAGAATGCCGATAAAGAACGAGGACACGACGTCGAAAAACGCGTCCAGCCCGTGCATGAAAAAGTCCAGCATTGCGTTTGCCTCCTTTCATTACGGCTGATCCAGGAATTGCGGATACTGATAGCAGCGCACGTAATCCACGCGGAATTCGCACGGCCAGTTTTCTGCGGGCGTCTGCCGGATATCCCCCGCCCCGCTTTTGGGATCGAAGGACGGCACGCCGTTTTCGCCGCTGAATTCAACGCTCAGCAGCAGATACTCCGGTTCCTGCGAAACGCCGCCGAAATCGGAGCGCGCAACCTCTTTGCCGTTGATATAGAAAATATATTCCTCGGGATTCCATTCCACGCCGTAGGTGTTGTACTCTTTGTAAGGGTCGTTCTGAATGAACGCGTTCGTGATATGCTCCCACTGATGGGCGTCCCGGTAGCCGTCGTAATGCAGATTGATCGAAACGCGATCGTTGCCCAGCTTGTATTCATCATAGAAGAAGGACTCGAACACGTCGATCTCCGTGCCGTCGCGGCCGCTGCCGTCTTCGTTGAAAACGCCCTCGTTCATCATCCAGAAGCCCGACCACAGCCCGCAGCCGGCCGGCAGGATGCACCGCGTTTCAAAGTAGCCGTAGCGCTGCTCGTATTTTTCGCGCGTATAGACCTGACCGGCGTAATATCCCGGCTTGTAGGGATCCATCCAGTCGGCATATTCACCGTATTTAAAAGGCAGGCCGTCCTCTTTGTATTCTGCGCGAATCACCAGATCGCCGTCTTCGACGCTGACCATATCCTCGTGCCAGTAGCCGCCCTTGCGCATGGTGACCCACCACTCATAGCTCCATTTTTCCCGATCGAGCCGGTCGCCGTCGAATTCATCGCTCCAGACCAGCGAGAAATCGGAAAGATCGATCTGCTTTTTGCCGTAAGCGGGGTCGCCGGTGCGGATCATGCCGAACAGAGAAGCAAAAAACGTTTCCACCGCCACGGCGATTGCGATCACGGATTTGAAAAACGCGCGCATCGACAGGCTCCTTTCTCCCATCTGTTTTTCAACAGAATGACCCATGATATGTTTCATTATAATTCCAAATTCGCGCACTGTCAAGAAACAGAGCGCAAGAAGCTGTCGTTTTTCGCAGATTTCCGCTTTTCAAATCGACCCGGATATGCTATACTGTAAAAAAAGGCGTTCGAAAGAAAGGAACCGGATATGAAAACAATCAAAGTCACTGGCACGGGACAAATCAGGCGCAGACCGGACCGCACAAGGATCACGCTGACGCTCGAGGGCGTCTCGCCGGAATACGGCGAAGCGATCCGCAGATCCGCGGAAGCGACGGAGCAGCTGAAGGATCTGATCGAAGCGCGCGGCATTGCGCGGTCGGAGCTGAAAACGCTGGATTTCAATATCGACACGGAATACGAAGGCTATGAGGAAAACGGCATTTATAAGCAGCGGTTCGCCGGTTACCGGTTCCGCCATCTGACGAAGGTGGAATTCGACGCGGACAGCGACCTGCTCGGCCGGCTGCTCTCTGCGTTTGCGCGCTGTCCGGCGAAGCCGGAATTCCGGATCAGCTTCACGGTGAAGGATCCGGAAGCAGCAAAAACCGCGCTGCTGGGAAACGCGGTCGCCGACGCAAAAGCGAAGGCGGAAGCGCTGGCAAAGGCGGCGGGCGTCCGGCTCGGCGCCATTCGCCGGATCGATTACAGCCGCGCCGGGATCGACCTTGAAGTGCGCCCGGTCAACCGGCTGATGATGGCGAAGGACTGCAGCGAAGCGACCGGCAGCCTCGCTTTGGACGTTGAACCGGACGACGTCACCGCTTCGGACACCGTCACGATCCTCTGGGAAATCGAATAGCGCACGCCGCAACGAAACAGTTCAGCCGCCCGAAAATCGGATTCGGGCGGCTGTTTGCGTTCAATTTTGAATTCAAAAATGATAATCCGGCTCCACGATCCTGCCTGTTTCGGAGGATTCCACGATCGCGCGGCAGACCGCGACGGTCTTTGCGCCTTCGCGCGCATCCGTCAGCACGGGCCTGCCCTCCAGGATCGCGCTTGCGAACGCCTCGAATTCCTTGGCGGCGTTGTGATTGTTGACTTCCACTTCAAGCGTCTGCGGCGGACCGGCCATGCCGTTCTCTCCAACGGTAAAAAGCGTCATGGTCGGCGAAGTGTTGTCGCAGATGATCGTGCCCTTCGTGCCATAGACGAGGGTGCGCATCGTGTAGTCGCGCTTGCAGCCGGTGGAGACAAAGACCTTGCCGGCGGTGTTGTCGTCAAACTTCATGACGGCGATCGTCGCGTCGTCATAGGCCACCGTGGGCAGGAGCTTATGCATGCCGTAGGCAAACACCTCTCTCGGATCGCCGACAAGCCAGCGGATCAGATCCACGGCGTGGCAGCCGCCGCCGATCACGCCGTGACGCGCGGGATCCGCGCGCCAGGTATCCACGAGATACATGTAATCGTGGGCGTATTCCGATTCGATGAAATAGACCTCACCGATCGTGCCGGCGTCGATGAGCGCCTTCGCCTTTTCGAACGCGGGCGTGTAGCGGCAGATCTGGCCCACCATCAGCATGCGGCCGGAGGCATCCGCGGCCTTGACCATAGCCTCGGCATCCGCGCGCGTGAGCGCCAGCGGCTTCTCACAGAGCACGTGCTTGCCGGCGCGCAGCAGATCGCAGGCAAGCTGCCGGTGCAGCTGATCGGGCACGGCGACGGCGGCAACGTCAATCGCCGGATCATTCGCAATTTCGCGATAGTCCAGAAACCGTTTTTCTTCGGGGATCCCGTAGCGCTCGCCCGCAAAACGC
>JAFWCS010000306.1 GCA_017534365.1 Clostridia bacterium
CCGGGATTTCTATCGCCTTTGCGCTTGTTTTTATTGCCTGTGTATGATAGAATAAAGTGATATAAAAGGGGGATGAATCTATGATCTTTACCGCGGATCCCTTTCTTTCCGACGCGGCGCTGCGGGAAGCGCTCGCGCGGTCGCTCGCCGACCGGCAGCTGAAAAAAGTGCTGATCCTGCCGCCGGATTATACCCGTCTCTATTCCGGCGCGGGCAAAATCACCGCGATTTATTATGAAATGCTCAAGGACCGCTGCCAGGTGGACGTCATGCCGGCGCTCGGCACCCACGCGCCGATGACGCGCGAGGAATGCACGGCCTTCTTCGAGGGCAAGGTGCCCTTTGAAGCGCTGATCGTCCATCGCTGGCGCAGCGACGTGGTCAGGCTCGGCGAGGTGTCGGCGGATTTTGTCAGCCGCGTCTCCGAGGGGCTGGTCGAGACCGCGATCGACGTTGAGGTCAACCGCCGCATCATCGATCCGACCTACGATCTGATTCTTTCGATCGGGCAGGTCGTGCCGCACGAAGTAGTGGGCATGGCGAATTATTCCAAGAATCTGTTCGTCGGCTGCGGCGGCAGCAGCATGATTAACGCCTCCCACATGCTCGGCGCCTTCTACGGCATCGAGCGCATCATGGGCAAGGATCATTCGCCGGTGCGGCAGGTTTTTGATTATGCGCAGACGCATTTTCTGGCCGGGCTGCCGCTGCTCTACGTGCTGACCGTGACCACGAGCGAAGGGGACGACACGCACATCCACGGCCTTTATATCGGCACGCAGCGCGACGTCTTTGAGGAAGCGGTCGCGCTCAGCCAGAAGATCAATCTGACCCACGTCAAAACGCCGTTCCGGAAGGTCGTCGTCTATCTCGACGGCCGGGAATTCAAAAGCACGTGGCTGGGCAACAAGGCGATCTACCGCACGCGTATGGCGATTGCCGACGGCGGCGAGCTGATCATCCTTGCGCCTGAGGTGCGGCGCTTCGGCGAGGACGATGAAAATGACCGTCTGATCCGCAAATACGGCTACGTCGGGCGGGAGCGGGTGCTGCAGCTGGTCGAGGAAAACGAGGACCTGCGGGAGAATCTCTCGGTTGCGGCGCATCTGATCCACGGCTCCTCCGACGGGCGGTTCCGCATCACCTACTGCACCCGCCATCTGAGCGAGGCGGAAGTGCGCGGCGCGAACTTCGGCTATCTGCCTTATGACGAAGCCGCAAAGCGCTATGATCCCGCGGCGCTGACCGACGGCTGGAACACCGTGGACGGCGAAGAAATCTATTATATCAGCAACCCCGCGCTGGGGCTGTGGACGACGGAATGAAAGAGGCGACCCATGGAACGATATATTGATCTGCACACGCATTCCCTGATGTCGGACGGCTCGATGACGCCGGCCGAGGTCGTGCGGGAGGCCAAGCGCGCGGGGCTCGCCGCGATCGCGCTCTCTGATCACGACAGTGTTTCCGGCGTGAAGGAGGCCATGGCCGAGGGCGAACGCATCGGCGTCGAGGTCGTGCCGGCGATCGAATTCTCGGTGCAGTCGGCGACGGAGACGCATATCCTCGCGTATTATCTGGATATCGACGACCCCGTGCTGCTCGAGGAGCTGGCCAACGCACGCAAAATGCGCGACCGCCGAAACGCGGAAACCGCGCGCAAGCTGCAGGCGCTGGGCTTCGACGTTACGCTCGAGGAGGCGCTTGCCATCGCGCCGAACGGCATTGTCGGCCGGGCGCATTTCGCCCGCCTGCTCATGGAGAAGGGCTACACCGAAAGCGTCCGGGCAGGGTTCAAGGAGTATCTCGAAAACGGCAAGGCCGCCTATTGCGGCGAACAGTACTTCACGGATGAGCAGTGCGTGCGGCTGATTCGGCAATGCGGCGGGCTGTCGTTCGTGGCGCACCTGCATCTGATCAAGCTTGAGGACGACGCGCTGCGGCAGTTCCTGACCCGCCTCAAGGCCGCCGGGCTCGACGGCGTGGAGGGCTATTACACCGAATACACGCCGGAGATGCAGGAAAAGTATCAGCGCATGGCGAAGGAGCTCGGGCTGCTGATCAGCGGCGGCACCGACTTCCACGCGAAGATGAAGCCCCATATCGCCATCGGCAGGGGCACGGGCGATCTGCGGATCCCCTACAGTGTATTGGAAACAATCAAAGCGCACAGAAGGGAGCGTACATAATATGAAAAAGTCAGACATCGGCCTGATCGGCCTTGCGGTCATGGGTGAAAACCTTGTGATGAATATGGAAAGCAAGGGCTTCACCGTTTCCGTTTTCAACCGCACAACGCAGAAGGTGACGGATTTCGTCAACGGCCGCGCGAAGGGCAAAACATCGTCGGGACCTATTCGCTCGAGGAGCTGGTCGCCTCGCTCGAGAAGCCCCGCAAGGTCATGATGATGATCAAGGCCGGCGCGGCGGTGGACGCCACGATCGAAAGCCTCCTTCCGCTGCTCGAGGCAGGAGACATCATCATCGACGG
>JAFWCS010000307.1 GCA_017534365.1 Clostridia bacterium
GCTCCAATCGCAGCAGAAGACGTAATCCGCGCGCTCTGCCAGCTTCGCCAGGGTCTGCTCCGGCTCCACGCAGAGGAATTTCAGCGCAGGATTCTTGGCCTTCGCGGCGCTGATGGCGATATCCGTAAACTGCGTTGCGCGGGCAAACACCAGCGCGCCGACGGTTTCATCGGCAGCGAGCTCCTCGGCGATCGTTTTGATCTCCGGATCCCCTGCCTTGAGCACGCGGCTGTCAGCGTATTCGCGCACGACCACGTTCTTCGGATACGCCGCCTCCAGCTCTTTGGCGCGGCGGAAAGTCTCGGGATCCTGGCTCTCGGGAGCGACGAGGATCGCGACCTTCTTATCGGGCAGATCGACCTTGACCTTGCCTGCTTTTTTGCCGCAGGCGGCGAGTGAAACCGCCATGGTCAGCACAAGCAAGGCTGCAAGCAGTTTTTTCATCATGATTCAAAACATCCTTTCGTCATTCATTTATTGGTTCGTCGCGCCGTAATATCTGCGCACGGCGGCGGCGATCGCATCTCTTGCATCGCGGGGGCGCAGGATCTCCACCTTGCCGCCCATGAGGATCAGCCAGCCGAGCAGCGACTGATCCAGCACGGCGTTGACCTTGGCCAGGCAGTAGCCTTCCGTGTCGTCACGCCGAAAATAAAGCTGCGACTCAAACTGATTCGCCACGGTTTCCGCCATCTCGCGCGGGAAGCGAAGCACCAGCCAGTCGATGCGGCGGGCGCTTGCCTGCGAAGGCTCGCCGTTGAAGAAATTCACGGGCCGGGCCGTCTGCCCGTGATAGGGCAGCCGCGGCCACTCCAGCTGCTGCGCCGTGAGGATCCGGCGCAGATGGATGTACTGCGGCGTTTCCGGCTTTTCGGCCGTGGTGAAGGTCAGCGCGACCGACCTGGTCGTGACCGTGATCCTCAGCGGATTGACCGTGAGGGTCTCCGTGCCGTTTTCCGTTTCAAACGACGCGCCGGGATCCAGCACCTTCACCGTCAGCAGGACCTGCCGGTCCTCGGTGATCGCCATGCGCAGCGTGTGCAGCGTTTCGATCGAATAGGGCGCGCGTTCCGCGCGCGGAGAGATGACCTCGATCGTATCTGCCACCAGATCCAGCGTCAGCACGCAGGACTGCCGGCGCAGATCGTCAAGCACCGTGTCGCGCTCCTTTGCCGTGAGATAGTCGGAGGTGTAGACGCTCTCCAGAATATAATGCAGCGCCGATTCCGAATAGTTGCCGGCAAGATAAAAGCGCTTGCGGCGATCCTCCGGCGGGCGGACGATCTGCATCTGGAGCTTGCTCAGCTCTTTCAGATCGGAAAGCACCGTGCGGCGATTGACGTCATATCCGTATTCCTTCAGCTTTTCGCAAAGCTCATCCGCGCCCATCAGATGATTCTCATCCGTATAGAGCGTCAGGATCTCTACCAGGGAAACCAGGCGGGTACGCGCGCTCGGCTTTTCCGTCATCTCAGTTTCTCTCCTTTTTAATCCGGCTGATCAATAAGCGAGCAGCCGATTGACCGCTCTGAGCATCTCGGCATCCAGCTTGAGCACCTTGCGGTCGTAGGAATAAATGCCGTTGACCTCAAACTCCACGTCGCTCAACTGGGTATAGACCGTGGCGCACAGGCCCTTGGAGATCAGCGGCGCCACCTGCTTCTCATGCAGCTTTTTGTATGCTGCGGAGAGCGTCTCGCTGTTTTTGAACATCATATAGCCGAACGAACGCCGGAGATTCCAGACGTGGTCGCGCAGGATCGCGCTGTAGCCGCCGTATTCGCTGAGCACAAAGGGACGGCCGGCCGTGCGGCGCGCCGTCGGCAGATGGATCGGGAAAATGTATTTATGCACGCTCTTGAAATCCGGGCCGCCCTGATCATGCCAGCCGCTGGCA
>JAFWCS010000308.1 GCA_017534365.1 Clostridia bacterium
GAGTTCACTATCAGCAGCGCACTGGACGGGCTGACGACGGCGGATTACGCTGCAATCGTCACCTTGCCGGCGGGATTCTCCTTCGCGCCGCAGGCGGACGGCAGCGCCCTTTCCGCCACCCATGACGGCACGCCGGTCATCGGCCGGTTCCGCGCCGGGGAAACCTATGATCTGACCGTGCATCTGCAGTTCCCCGCCGATCTTGCGCTGCCCGATCCGGTGACCGTGACCGTCAACGGCGCGCCGCTCGCGCCCGAGGATTTCACGCTCACCGTTTTCCCGGCAAGCGGGACGGGTCTTCTGACCGTGCGCTGCAGCGTGACCGTGCCCGGCGAGACCCCGCCGGAGCCGGAGCCGCCCGCGCCGGCGCCGACGTTCTGGCAGCGGCTGACCGCGGCGCTCCGGGGCTTTTTTGAACGCCTCGCCGCCGCCTGGCGCATCCTGCTCTATGGGCAGACGATCTGAAACAGAACAAAACGGCACGCTGCGATCCGTTGATTGCAACGCGCCGTTTTTTCTTTTTTGTTGACAGCCCGCGCGGTTCTATGGTAAAGTATCATCAGATTCGGAAGAAAATAGGGGTTTGATGAAATACGCAATCGTTTCGTGGTTCAGACGCGTGTTTGCGGCGGTGCTCGCGCTGTTCTTCACGCTCCCGGGCGGCGCGCCGCCGGCGGAGAAGGAGCGCCCGGCGGCCAACGCGATCACGGCCTATGATGAGGCGGCGGCCGATTACCGCCTGACCGTCAACGTCGAGGAGGAGATCCATGACATCAGCGATCTGCTGTTTGGCGTGTTCTTTGAGGATATCAATTTTGCCGGGGACGGCGGTCTGTATGCCGAGATGGTTGCGAACCGTTCGTTTGAGTTCACGACTCTGGCTGCGGGCGATCAGCTTTATCGCTGGCAGCCGGTCGGCGACGCGCGAGCGGACGTGACCGTCGGCGACGCGGCGGGCGGCCTGAATGAAAACAATACGAATTATCTCGTGCTCGCGAACGCGGATGCTGCGCCGGCGGGCATCGAGAACACCGGCTTCCTTGAGGGCATGGCGATCGAAGCGGGCAAGCCCTATGCGTTTTCGCTCTATGCGAAGGCGCTCGGCGGCTATGCCGGCGGGCTGACCGTGCGGCTCACAGCGGGCGGCGAGGTCGCGGCAGAGGGCGAGATCCCGGCGCTCGGCGCGGATTGGCAGCAGTATGCGCTGACCCTGACGCCTGCGCTGACCGCATCGGAAAACGTGACGCTGCAGGTCCTGCTCGGGCAGGGGAGCGCCGCGCTGGATATGATCAGCCTGTTTCCGGAGACCTACATGGGCCGCGCAAACGGCGTGCGCAAGGATCTCGGCGAGCTGCTCGAGGCGCTGCAGCCGAAGTTCCTGCGCTTCCCCGGCGGCTGCGTGATCGAGGGCTACGACGAGGAAACGGCCTATCACTGGAAGGATTCCATCGGCACGGGCAGCGATGGCAGACCCCTGCTCTTTGACGGCGGCTACGGCAGCGTCGCCGCGCGCCGGCAGGGCGTCAATATCTGGACGAATCTCGGCATGAACGACGATCCGTATCCGAGCTTCATGAGCTACGGTCTGGGCTTCTTTGAATTCTTCCAGCTGTGCGAGGATCTCGGCGCGTCGCCCGTTCCCGTGCTCAACGCGGGGCTGTATTGCCAGATGCGCGGGCGCACGGGCGTGCCGATGGAGACGCCGCTCTTTGCGCAGTACGTGCAGGATCTGCTGGATCTGGTGGAATTCTGCCGCGGCGGTGCTCAGACGACCTGGGGCGCCGTGCGCTGCTCGCTCGGCCATCCGGCGCCGTTTGAGATCAAGTATATCGCCGTGGGCAACGAGAACGAAGGCCCGGTCTATTATGAGCGCTATCAGGCGTTCCTGGACGCCTTCAAGGCCGCGGCCGCGGCGGATCCCGCGCTGTATGCGGGCATCGAGCTGATCTATTCCGCGGGCGCTGCCGACGCGACGCACGGCGGGAACTATCTCAAATCCTATGAATACGCGAAAGCGCAGCTGGGCGAGAGCGCGGACGCGACCGACTTCGCCGGCGCGATCGATCAGCATTATTACAACACGCCCGACTGGTACCGCAAGAACGTCGATTATTATGACGAGGCGAATTACAAGCGCACGGTCGCCGAGATGACCGACACGACCTACGGCGGGGCGATCCCCGTCTTCCTCGGCGAATACGCCGCGCAGTCCAACACCCTCGAGGCCGCGCTTGCGGAGGCCGCCTATATGACTGGCCTTGAGCGCAACGGCGATATCGTGCGCATGGCCTGCTACGCGCCGCTCTTCAGCAGCGCGACCGCCCGCCACTGGGCGCCGGATCTGATCTGGTTCAACAATCACGCGGCGGCAGGCTCGGCCAACTATCAGGTGCAGAAGCTCTTCTCGACCAATACCGGCGCGAAGCTCCTGCGCTCTGAGATTGCGGGCGCCGAAGTGCCGCAGCCGATCCTCAAGGGCCGCGTCGGCGTGGGCACCTGGTACACGGCGGCGGAATTCGACAATCTGCTGATCACGGACAACGCCACCGGCCGCGTGATCGCGAAGGATACCTTTACTTTGCCGAATTTCCGGTGGAACTGGGAGAATCCCAACGACGGCGATTTCAAGATCCGGGGCGGCAAGCTCGTCCACGTGGGCACGGGCATGAACTGGAGCAATATCGGCGATATCGCTTATTACGGCGCGGATGATGACATGCAGGATTACACCTTCACCGTCGACGCGACGAAGACCGAGGGCGAGGAGGGCTTCCTGATCGCCTTCGCCGTGCAGGACCGGGACAACAATTTCTTCTGGAATCTCGGCGGGTGGGAGAATACCGTCTCCTGCCTGCAGCGGATGGAAAACGGCGAAAAGACCGGCCAGATCCTCAAGACCGTGCGCCCCTTCACGGCCGAGACCGGCAGGACCTACCGGCTGAAGGTCGTCGTCAGCGGCACCTGCGTGCAGTGCTACGTGGACGATGAGCTTTACGTGGATTACGATACCGCTTATCACGCCGAGGCCGAGGCCTATCAGGTGGCGAGCAGGGCCGAAAACGGCGACGTCATCCTCAAGCTGGTCAACGTGACGGGCGAAAAGCGCACCTTCGCGCTCGCTTTTGACGGCGGCGTCGGATCGACGGCGCAGGCGCAGCAGCTCACCGGCGAAAAGCTGACGGATGAAAACATTCTCGGGCAGCCGGAGACCTGCAAAACGGAGACCTTCACCCTCGAAGGCTTCAGTGCGAAGTGCAACTACACCGTGCCGCCCTATTCCGTGACGGTGCTGCGCTTCCCGCAGGGATAAAATCGATTAGAATAAAGCAGCAGCGCGGGAGAGCGATCGCTCTCCCGCGCTGTTCATTTGGCTTTTTATCGTGTGAATTTGACCGTTTTGATCTCGAACGGGCGGAAACGCAGCTGCAGCTTGCCGTCTTCGAGCGGCAGGCGTTCCTTTTCGTCCTCGAGCAGATTCGTCAGCACGGCGCCGGTGACGGGCACGCCGGGCGCAATCTGCGCGGCGGTCTGCGTGCCCTCGCATTCATACAGGCGCAGCACGAACGCGTCGGAATCATCCTCGGCGGGCTTGACGGCCTCGCAGATGACGTTCGGCGCGGAAATGCGGGCGAAGGGCGGCAGCGCCGCCTTGCCGGGCACGGCGACGGTCGGGACGTTGAGCATATAGGCCGGATGCACGACCGCTTCGGCGGAGAAGCCGCCGTTGTGAACGAGCAGGGAGTAGGTCATTTCATGCAGGCCGCAGTCGCCGCTCACGTCCGGATGGTTGCCGCCGCGGTGGAGCGACAGGCGCAGGTTGCAGTCCGTGACGGTCACGCCGTATTTGCAGTCGTTGAGCACCGCCGCGCCGAAGCCCGGCTCGCTCACGTCGGTATAGTTGCGGTTGCAGACCTCGAATTTCGCCAGCTCCAGACTGTTGTTTTCGGTGGTCGGGCGCTGCATGGCGCCGAACTGGATCTCGCACCGCGCGGTTTGCGCCGTGACGTCGAGATCGAAGCCGGCCTTGAGCAGGCGGTGGGGGCTCTGCCAGTCCACGAGGGTGTGGAAGTCGATGCGCGGCGTATCGGCATAGCAGATCAGATCCTGCCGCAGCGTGGTGCCGTCGCCGATCTCAAAGACGCTGCGCAGGCGGATCTCCACCGCGCCGTCCGTGACGACCGTGCGCCCGCGGAAACCGCAGACGGGCCGCAGGTTCCGCACCGCGTCGCGTTCGACGTCCCAGTTGTCGTAGTTTTTCGGCAGATCCTCGCCGAAGAGCAGCACGTTCAGCGGTGCGCCGCCGGGCTTGCGCAGCTCGCGCCCCGTGGCGCGGTCGGTCAGCGAGGCGATGTAGCCGTTTTCATCAAAGACCAGCGTGGCAAACGGCGTTTCGAGCGTCGTGCCGTCATAGCGGAAGGGGGAGGGCGCTTCGACCGGCGCGTCGCAGAAGGTGAGCGCGGCGCTGCCGAAGCCGGGCAGCTGCAGGCCGCCGACGGCGAGCTGCTCGCGCCCGCACAGATCGACGTAGCGCTGGGAGGGATAGTCCGCGGCGTAGCCCTGCGCGGTGAGCACGGCCGGGTCATTGCGCGCGAAGGAGAGCGTGTTGAAGAGCGTGACGCCCGCGCTGCCGTCTGTCAGGGAGGCGGCGTAGTCCGCGGCGGCCGTGGCGTAATCCTTAAGGAGCGCGCCCATCTCTTTGCGATAGACCTCATACACCGGCGTGATGCTCGTGCCGGGCAGGATGTCGTGGAACTGGTTTTTCAGCAGGATCTTCAGCCAGGGATCGCTCATCGCGTGGCGCGGCTTGCCGGCCAGCACGTTGAAGTATTCCATCTCGCGCAGGGCGTATTCCGCCTTGCGGTTCATGCGCTTGACGTCGTGCATCTGCGTGAGCGTGCCGCGGTGCAGCTCGAGATACAGTTCGTCGTGATAGACCGGCAGCGCCGCCTTCTGCGCTTCCAGCTCCTGCATGAAGGCGCTGATCGTCATCGGCTCCATCTCCGGCATGCCTTCCATCCGGGAGGCGCGCAGGCCGGTTTCGATCATGCCGTCGGTCGGGCCGCCGCCGCCGTCGCCGTAGCCGTAGGCCAGCAGCCGCAGATCGGTCGTATCCTTCAGCGAGATCTCGCGCACGCAGGCCGACACGTCGTCAACGTCCGGCCAGCAGTGGGTGCGGGCGAAGTGGGTGAGCACCTCGCTGCCGTCGATGCCCTTCCACACGAAGCTTTCGAAGGGGAATTTGTTCAGCTCGTTCCAGCTGATCTTGGTGGTGTAGAAATAACGCACCTCGCTGCCCAGCATGATCTGGGGGATGTTCGCGTTGTAGCCGAAGGTGTCCGGCAGCCAGAAGCAGTCTGCCGTGTAGTTGAAGTTTTCGCGCGTGAACTGCTGCCCCTTGAGGAACTGCCGCGCCATCAGCTCGCCGGAGGTGATGTTGCAGTCGCATTCCACATAGACGCCGCCGTTCGGCTCATAGCGCCCCTCGGCCACGCGCTGTTTCATCTCCGCGAAGATCGTCGGATAACAGGTCTTCATCCATTCGCCGTGCAGGGCGGAGGACTGGATGAAATTGTAGGTCGGATAGCGCTCCATCAGGCGCAGCGCGTTCGCGTAGGTGCGGGCGCATTTGCGGATCGTTTCCGAAACCGGCCAGAGCCACGCGGTGTCCATATGGGAATGGCCGATGATTCCGACCCGGCCGAAGATGCGGCTGTTGCCGCCCCGGAAGAACGGACGGGAGATCTCCAGCGCCTGCCGGATCCCTTCGCGGAACGCTTCGGGCGTCGCGTCTTTGGGCGAGAGCGGCAGCACGGCCACGATCTCCCGCAGGGCGCGGCGCGCGCGGGCGCGCAGGAAGCCGCCGTCCGGCAGGGTGGTGGCGGCGCCCAGCAGCTCGCGCAGATCGAAGATCAGGGTGAACAGCTCCTCGTCCCGGGTGCAGATCGTCGCGCCGTTATAAACCTGACCGAAGGAATCCGCCGGAATATCCGGATAGTCGTAGTTGTCGTAGGGATCCGTGTCGACGTCGAAATGCCCGGCGTAGCATTCAAAGGCCAGCTGCAGCGTTTCGCCCGCCTTGCCGATCCCGAGATACTGCGCGGCGTGATTGCCGCCGATGAAGTCCTTATTCTTGGTGTTGAACAGGCCTTTGGGTTCGCCGTTGAGGAAGAAGAGCTGCTCGCGGCCGCCGCAGTCGGAGAGCAGATAGAGCGCCTGCCCGTCGAGCGCGTCGGGCACGGTGAATTCCCCTTTGACCCAGAGATTCATCCATTCGCCGCCCCAGGGCGTGCCGGGCGCGATCGGGGCAAAGCCGTCGGCAGGCACGGCGCGGAAATGCTCGGGCGTCGTGCGTCCCTGCGCGTTGGCAAGCACGCCGACCGGATGATATAAATACTTCTCGAAAATATGCAGCGTGCGTTCGAGCTTCTGAAATGTGCGGTCATCCAACCGTTCGTGATACATCGC
>JAFWCS010000309.1 GCA_017534365.1 Clostridia bacterium
GCCGTGCCGACGGCGCTGGTGGATCAGCATATTCGTCTGGCAAACGAGCATCAGCTGAAGGTGCTGCTCTGGATCCTGCGCAACGATCCCGTGCAGCCGGATGTTGATGCGATGTGCCGGGCGCTGAAGATCCTGCCGGAGGACGCGCAGGACTATCTGCAATACTGGGTGCTGACCGGCGTGCTGGTGACTGAAGACGCCGTGCCGGCGCCGGCGCCGCTGCAGGCCGCAGTCGCCGCTGAGCCGCCGAAGCCCGCGCCCCAAAAGCAGCCGGAGCTGCCGAAACCCGAGAAGCCCTCCGCCGCGGAGATCGCCGCCCGGCTCGAAGAATCGCCGGAGCTCGCGCAGCTCGTGCGCGAGGCGCAGACCATGCTCGGCAAAACGATCGGCTACAACGGCCTGTGCACCCTGCTGGATCTCCACGATCACTACGGCCTGCCGACTGAGGTGCTGTTCATGCTGATCGAATACTGCGTCTCCGTCGGCAAGTCGAATTACGCCTACATTGCTTCCGTCGGCGCGGACTGGGGCGCGCGTGAGATCGACACGCTTGAGCGCGCGGCAGAGCAGATCGAAGCCCTGCGCAGCGCCAACAGCCTGTGGAGCGGCGTCGCCCGCGCCGCAGGGCTGAAGAATCCCCGCCCGACGCCCAAACAGGCCGTGTTCCTGCGAAAGTGGCAAAAAGACTGGGGCTTTGACGAGACCATGATCCTGCTCGCCTATGAAGAAATGGCGGAGCACACCGGCAAGCTCAATTTCGCCTACATGGATAAGGTTTTGCAAAACTGGCATACACAGGGGCTGGCAAGCCCCGACGCGGTTGCCGCCGCGGCGCAGACCCGGCAGGCCGCCGCGAAGGCGCAGACGCAGGGTGCGGATCCTTCCGCCTCTTACGATATCGACGCATTCCGCGAGCATTCCCTGCACGGGAGCCTGCAATATAAAAAGAAAAGGAAGACGGACGCATGAGCTACAGCAATTCCACACGCGCAAAAGCAACGCAGATCCTCGCGGAGCGCCGGCGCAAGGCGCAGCGCCTGCAGCAGGCCCATCATCTGACCGCGACGGAAAAGCTGCCGGAGATCACGGCCTATGAAGCGCAGCTGGCCGAAACGGGCCTGGCCGTTGTCAAGGCGCTCTCCATGGGCAAGGACGGCGAGGGCTACATCCCCCAGCTCGCGCAGGTGAACCAGACCGTGCAGCGCTGCATCCGCGAGGTGCTCGTGCGCGGCGGTTTCCCGGCGGATTATCTGGAAACGCCCTATTTCTGCAAAAAATGCGAGGATACCGGCTTTGTCGAGGGCTTCGCCTGCGACTGCCGCAAGACGCTGCTGGCCGAGCTCTCAAAGCAGGCGCTGGACGCGGTCGCGCCGAGCGCGGAATGCACCTTTGACACGTTTCGTCCGGACTACTATCCCCTGCCCGTGGATCCGCAGCTCGGCGTTTCCCCGCGCAAGCGGATGACGGAGATCCTCGAATACTGCCGCTCCTACGCGGAGGATTTCGGCCCGGAGTCCGAGAGCCTTTATATGCATGGCGCGACGGGGCTGGGCAAGACGCATCTCTCCCTTGCGATCGCCAACGTCGTGACAGCGCAGGACTATAGCGTCATTTATGATTCCGCGCAGAATCTGCTCTCCGCACTGGAGCGGGAAAAATTCGGCGGCGGCAGCGGCGAACGCGCGCAGGAGATGCTGGACTGCGACCTGCTGATCATCGACGATCTCGGCTCGGAGTTCTCGACCTCCTTCACGGTCTCTGCCGTTTACAACCTCATCAACACCCGGCTGAACCGGAAAAAGCCGGTCATCATCAGCACGAATCTGACCGAAACGGAGCTGGAGGCAAAATATTCTCAGCGCATCACCTCCCGCATCATCGGCAACTACGTCTCCCTGCTCTTCCTCGGCAAGGACATCCGTCAGATCAAAAAATATAACGAAGCGTGAGGCACTATGGACATCCTTCAAACAATTGCAGCTGAATTTCACCTGCAGCTCTGGCAGGTCAGGAATACCGTCGAGCTGATCGACGACGGCAACACGATCC
>JAFWCS010000310.1 GCA_017534365.1 Clostridia bacterium
AGCACGGCCAGAAGATCGAGGACAAAGCGAAGGAAGCGGGCGTGACGCCGAAGGTTTACGTCGACAACATCGTCGCCGGCATCAAGGAGCTCTGGAAGCTGATGAATATCAGCAACGACAAGTTTATCCGCACGACCGACGAATACCACGAAAAGGCCGTACAGAAGATCTTCAAGAAGATGTACGACAAGGGCGATATCTACAAAGGCTATTACGAAGGCCTTTACTGCAAGCCCTGCGAATCCTTCTGGACCGAGACGCAGGCGGCGGACGGGCTGTGCCCCGACTGCGGCCGCCCGGTGGTCAAGGCGCGCGAGGAGGCCTATTTCTTTAAGCTCTCCAATTATGCGGACCGTCTGGTCGAGTATTACGAGAGCCATCCCGGCTTCATCGAGCCGCAGAGCCGACAGAACGAGATGATCAACAATTTCATCAAGCCCGGCCTGCAGGATCTCTGCGTCTCCCGCTCCTCCTTCAAATGGGGCATCCCCGTGCCGGTCGATCCCGATCACGTGATCTACGTTTGGCTCGACGCGCTGACCAATTATATCACTGCGCTGGGCTACGGCTCCGAGGATGACAGCCTCTACCGCAAATTCTGGCCGGCGAACGTCCAGCTGATCGGCAAGGACATCATCCGCTTCCACACGATCTACTGGCCGGCGTTCCTGATGTCGATCGAGGAGCCGCTGCCCGAGAAGGTCTACGGCCACGGCTGGGTGCTGCTCGAGGGCGGCAAAATGAGCAAATCGAAGGGCAACGTCGTCGATCCCGTCATTCTGGCGCAGCGCTACGGCGTGGACGCCCTGCGTTACTATCTGCTGCGCGAGATCGCGTTCGGCTCGGACGGCGTGTTCTCCAACGAAAACCTGATCAACCGCATCAATTCCGACCTTGCCAACGATCTGGGCAACCTGGTTTCCCGCACCGTTGCGATGGTCGAGAAGTATTTCGGCGGCACGATCCCGACCGACCGGGAAGACGGCGACTTTGACGCGGATCTGAAAGCGGCTGCCGCGCAGGCGAATGCGCAGGCCGAAGCGAATCTCGACCAGCTGAATTTCTCCGTCGCGCTCACGGAGATCTGGAAATTCGTTTCCCGCACGAATAAATATATTGACGAGACCGCGCCCTGGCTGCTTGCGAAGGATGCGGCAAAGGCCGCCCGCCTGGCAGCGGTGATGTATAACCTCTGCGAGAGCATCCGCATCATCTCCGTGCTGATTGCGCCCTTCATGCCCGACACGGCGGCGAAGATCCGCGCACAGCTCGGCCTGCCTGCGGCGTCCGTCTGGGCGGAAAGCGCAGTCTTCGGCCGCGAAGCGACCTATACGGTGCAGAAGGGCGAAATCATCTTCCCGCGCATTGACCTCGAAAAAGAGCTCGAAGCGCTGGCGCAGGCGCAGAAAAAGCCGGAGAATCCGCTGAAGGCGGAGATCGAGGGCATCGCGAAGATCCCGTTTGAAGACTTTGCGAAGGTCGATCTGCGCGTGATGCAGGTGCTGGACTGCGTGCCCGTCAAGAAGGCGGATAAGCTCCTGCAGCTCACGCTCGACGACGGCACCGGCGAGCCGCGCACCGTGGTTTCCGGCATCGCGAAATGGTACAAGCCCGCCGATCTGATCGGCCACAGCGTGATCGTTGTGACGAATCTGGAGCCGCGGATGCTGCGCGGCATCGAGAGCCGCGGCATGGTGCTCTCCGCAGAGATCTCGAAGGATGAGATCAAGGTGCTCTTTGCCGACGGCATCCCCGTCGGCAGCAAGCTGAGCTGATCGTGGCGATGATCTTTGACAGCCACGCGCATTATAACGACGAAGCCTTTGCCGAGGACCGCGATGCGCTGCTTTCTTCGCTCCCCGCAAAGGGCGTGTGCGGCGTGATCAACTGCGCGACCGATCCGGCGACCTGTGAAGAATCGCTGGTCCTGGCGGCGCGGTATCCCTTCCTTTATGCGGCCTGCGGCGTGCATCCCCACGAAGCCGCCGCGCAGCCGGCGGACTGGCTGCGGCAGGTGCGCGAGTTCTGCAAGCGCCCCAAATGCGTGGCGGTGGGGGAGATCGGGCTGGATTATCACTATGACTTTTCTCCTCGTGATGTGCAGCAGGATTTCTTTGCCGCGCAGCTTGCGCTGGCGAACGAGCTGGAGCTGCCCGTGATCGTCCACGACCGGGAATCCCATGAGGATACGCTGCGCCTGCTGCGGCAGTATCGTCCGCAGGGCGTGGTGCACTGCTTCTCCGGCTCCGTCGAAATGGCGAAGGACTGCGTCGCCCTCGGGCTGTATATCGGTCTGGGCGGGGCGACGACCTTCAAAAACGCCCGCAAACCGCTGGAGGTAGCGGCGGCCGTGCCGGCGGACCGGCTGCTGATCGAAACGGACTGCCCCTATATGACGCCCGTTCCGTTCCGCGGGAGCCGCAATGATTCTTCCTATATTCCCTATGCGGCGCAGGCGATCGCCGCCGCGCGCGGCGTGACGCCCGAGGAGATCCTCGCGCAGACCCGCGCGAACGCA
>JAFWCS010000311.1 GCA_017534365.1 Clostridia bacterium
GAGCAAGGGCATGAACGTCATCAACCTCCTGCCGCTCGAGGCGGAGGAGCAGGTTTCGGTGATGATCCGCGTGCCGGAATTCGGCGAGAGCGACGCCTATCTCTGCATGGCCACGCGCTGCGGCGTCCTCAAGCGCACGGCGCTGGACGCTTATAAGAACATCCGCAAGAGCGGCATCATCGCCATCAACCTGGACGAGGGCGACGAGCTGGCCTGGGTCAAGCTCACAAGCGGCAGCGAAAACCTGCTGCTCGCCACCCGGAAGGGCATGGCCATCGCCTTCAATGAGGAGGATGCCCGCGTCATCGGCCGCACGGCCCGCGGCGTGCGCGCGATCCGCCTGCAGGAGGGCGACCAGGTGGTCGGCATGGATATCCTGCGCGAGGACCGGCTGGTGCTGACCGTGAGCGAGACGGGTCTCGGCCGTCTGAGCCCGATCGGCAACTACCGTGTGCAGTCCCGCGGCGGCAAAGGCCTGATCAACTACCACGTGGCGCGCTTCGGAAACGTGGCGGCCATCGAGGTCGTTGATCCTGCGGATAACCTGCTGATGATCTCCTCCGACGGCATCATCGCCCGCATCTCCATCGGCGGCGAAAAGGGCATCCGCATCTGCGCGCGTCCCTCCAAGGGTGTGCGCATCATGCGCCTGACGCCCGGCCAGACGATCATTTCCGCGGTTTCCGTGCCCGCCATGGGCGAGGAAACGGAGGCGGTCGAGGCCGAACCGGACGGCGAAGCGGAGGAGCCTGCAGTCGAAGAAGCGGAATAATTGCCAAAGAATATCAATAATTTGCGCCGTTCCTCTTGCGCGCGCGCAGGATCTTTGATATTATAAGGAATCATAACAAACAGTCGAGTCCGGATGCATATTCCTGCCGCGCCGGCCTGCGCGGCAAGGGACTGATAATAACGAAAGGGGAAGATCTATGAACATTGCTCTGATCGCACACGACGCAAAGAAAGAACTTATGACCCAGTTTTGCATCGCCTACTGCGGGATCCTGAGCCGCCACAATCTCTTTGCCACAGGCACGACCGGCAAAGTGGTTGCGGAGGCAACCGGGCTGAAGATCGTGCGCTTTCTCAGCGGCTCGCAGGGAGGAGATCAGCAGATCGCCGCGCGCATTGCCTGCAATGAGATCGATCTGCTGCTGATTTTCCGCGATCCGCTCACGGCAAAGCCGCATGAGCCGAACGAAAGGACCCTGCTGCGTCTGTGCGATGTGCATAACATCCCCGTGGCGACCAATATCGCCACCGCAGAGGCGCTGGTGCACGCGCTCGCGCGCGGCGACCTGGATTGGCGCGACATCGTCAATCCCAAATCATCATCCTGACCGACAGAGGGAAACAACATGGCATTGATAACAAAAGCGATCAAGGGCACACAGGACTTCCTGCCGTCCGATATTTACAAATACCAGTTTATTGAGCAGACCGTGCGTGAAATCGCGGAGAAATTCGGCTTTCGCGAGATCCGCACGCCGGTCTTTGAGCATACCGAGCTGTTTCAGCGCGGCGTGGGCGAAACGACCGACGTCGTCCAGAAGGAAATGTATACCTTCGACGACAAGGGCGGCCGTTCCATCACCCTGCGCCCCGAGGGGACGGCGGGCGTGGCGCGCGCCTTTCTGGAGCACGGGCTTTTCAACGACGCGCTGCCGCAGAAATTCTGCTATCTGACCAACTGCTACCGTTACGAAAAGCCCCAGGCCGGCCGCTGGCGCGAATTCCAGCAGTTCGGCGTGGAGGTCATGGGCACGGCGTCGCCCGCGGCGGACGCAGAGATCATCAGCCTGGCAAATGAGATCTTCGGCTTTCTCGGCGTGGAGGACATCCGGCTGGAGCTGAATTCCATCGGCTGCCCGGCCTGCCGCAAGCAATATCACGCCGCGCTGCGCGACTATTTCACCGCGCACATTGACGACCTTTGCGGCACCTGCCGCGAGCGGCTCGAGAAGAATCCGATGCGGCTGCTGGACTGCAAGGTCCCGACCTGCCGCGAGATCGGCAAAAACGCGCCGGTGATCCTCGACTATCTCTGCCCAGACTGCGCCGACCACTTCGACAAGGTCAAGCGCTATCTGGACGCAATGGAGATCCCCTACACCGTCAACCCCCGCATCGTGCGCGGTCTGGATTATTATACCCGCACCGTGTTTGAATTCGTGGCCGACACCATCGGCGCGCAGGGCACGGTCTGCGGCGGCGGCCGCTATGACGGGCTGATCGAAGAGCTCGGCGGGCCGCACACCCCCTCGCTCGGCTTCGGCATGGGCACCGGGCGGCTGCTGATGCTGCTCGAATCGCAGGGCATCGAACTGCCCGCGCCTTCCGGCTGCGATCTTTATCTTGCGCCCATGGGCGAGGCCGCGTCCTTCCGCGCCGCCGCGCTCACGGCCGCGCTGCGCGCGAACGGCGTGCATGCGCAGACCGACGTCGTGGGCCGCTCGCTGAAAGCGCAGATGAAATACGCCGACAAGATCGGCGCGAAATTCACGCTCGTGCTCGGCGACAACGAGCTGGCAGAGGGCAAAGCCAACCTCAAGGATATGGATTCCGGCGAGGTCACGCCCATGGCGCTCGACGGGCTGGAGGACGCCTTCATGGAGCTGCTCGTCCGGCGCGCGACCGCCGATCTCGCCGAAACGCTGAATCTCGACCCCGGCGAGGTCGATCTGAGCGGACTGATCTGACAAGGCAACGCCTTTAGAAAGGATGGATTATCATGGATACAATGGCAGGCCTGAAGCGCACGGACTACTGCGGCGCGCTGCGGGCGAAGGATATCGGCCGGCAGGTCGTCGTTGCGGGCTGGGTGCAGCGTCAGCGTGACCTCGGCGCGCTGATCTTTGTGGATCTGCGCGACCGCGAAGGCATCGTGCAGCTCGCCTTCGGCGAAACCACCGCCCCGGAGATTTTTGAAAAAGCAAGCGCCGTGCGCGGCGAATACGTGCTCATGGCGCAGGGCGTCGTGCGTGAGCGTTCCTCTAAAAACATGGAGATCCCGACCGGCGAGATCGAAATCGACGTCACGGATCTGCGCATTCTCAACCAGAGCGAGACGCCGCCCTTTGAGATCGTGGAAAACTGCCAGACCGCGGAGCTGACCCGGCTGAAATACCGCTATCTCGATCTGCGGCGGCCGGATCTGCAGCGCAATCTGCTGCTGCGGCACAAGCTGACCAAGGTGACCCGCGATTATTTTGATGAGAACGGCTTTGTGGAGATCGAGACCCCCATCCTGATCCGCTCCACCCCCGAGGGCGCCCGCGATTATCTGGTGCCCAGCCGGATCCATAAAGGCAAATTCTATGCGCTGCCGCAATCGCCGCAGCTTTACAAGCAGCTGTCGATGGTGGCAGGTTTTGACCGTTATATGCAGATCGCCCGCTGCTTCCGCGACGAGGATCTGCGCGCGGACCGCCAGCCGGAATTCACCCAGATCGACCTGGAGATGTCCTTTGTTGAGATGGAGGACGTGCTGGCCATCGGCGAGGGCTTCATGCAGCGCGCCTTCAAAGAAGTGCTCGGCGTCGACGTGCAGCTTCCCCTGCCCCGCCTGACCTATGCCGAGGCGATGTCGCGCTACGGCAGCGACAAGCCGGATACCCGCTACGGCCTGGAGATCTATGATCTGACCGAGACCGTGAAGAATTGCGGCTTCGGC
>JAFWCS010000312.1 GCA_017534365.1 Clostridia bacterium
CGGCGATCCGGCCGGCGCTGCGCTCGGGCCTGGATCGCGGGCTGCCCTTTGCCGCCGCGCGGGAAGCGGCGGTGCGCGGGATCGATCCGGCGGCGGCCGACGTGCTGCAGGGCCCGAACAACAATCTGGCCGTGGACTTTCTGCGCGCCCTCGCGGAGATCGGCGGCATGGAGCCGCGCACGATCAGACGCGCCGGCGCTGCGCACGACGCGGCCGCTCCGGTCGCGGGGGAGGCGAGCGCCTCAGCGATCCGCGCGCTGCTGATCGCCGGGGAAGACTGGCAGCCCTATCTGCCGTCGGCGTCTGCCGCCGTGCTGACCGCTGCGATTGAAGCCGGAGAAGCGCCGGTGACGCCGTCTGCATTCGACGGGATCGCGCTGGCCATGCTGCGCCTTTTGCCGGATCTGACGGCGAACGCGCCGGACTGCGCGGAAGGCGTCGAGCGCCGGCTGGTCGCCGCCGCGCAGAGCGCGACTTCGATCGAAGCGCTGCTGACTGCGGCCAAAACGAAGCGGTATCCGCTGGCGCGGCTGCGCCGCCTGCTCTGGACCGCGCTGATCGGGATCACGGAAGCGGACGCAGCCGGTCCGGTGCAGTATCTCCGCCCGCTGGGCTTCACGCCCGCCGGGGCGGCGCTGCTTGCCGAAACGCGCGGCAAAACGGCGCTTCCGCTGCTGGCGAAACCGGCGGATCTGGCTGCGCTTTCATCGCAGGCGCAGCGGCAGTTTGCGCTGGAATGCCGGGCGGGGGATCTCTATGCGCTCGGGCAGCCGATCCCCGGCTCCGCCGGCGCTCAGAAGCAGATGACGCCGGTCGTATTGGAAGAACGCCCAGTTTTTTCTGGCAATTCCCCGGAATTATCTAAACAATTGTGAAAGATTATCACTTGAAAACAGCGGGAAAATATGATAAAATTAATTAATTCTGTATATCAAATCGAAGTTTGCAAAGCTTTCGCCCGGAGCGGCGAAGAACGGGGGACGATCCAATGAGCGAGCAGATCCACGCAAAAGTCATGTATGACATTCCGGAGTATCAGACGCTGAAAGAAATCATCGTTGTCGGCACGCAGCGCGGCGGCGACAAGCTGATGTATAAATATCTGGATAAAAACAAGCAGGAAGCCAGCCTGAGTTACAACCAGACCTGGCGGCTGATCTGCGGCCTCGGCGCTTATTTTTATAAGCTTGGGCTCAACGGCGGCAAAAAGATCGCCATCATCGGTGAGAACCGCATCGAATGGATGCTCGCTTATTACGCCACGCTCGTGGGCGCGAACATCTCCGTGCCGATGGACTGCCACCTGCCGACCGAGGATCTGGCTGATCAGCTGATCCGCTGCGACTGCGACGCGCTGGTGTATACCGCAAAATACGACGACGCGGTTGCGGCGTTCAAGGCGGATCCCGCCATGCCGCTCAAGCAGTATCTGCGCATGGAGGATTTCGACGACTATTATGCCGAGGGCTTTGCCATCGTCGACGGCGGCGACACGACTTTCCAGGATGCCGAGGTCAAAAAGGACGACCTCGCCTGCATCGTCTACACCTCCGGCACGACCGGCAAGAGCAAGGGCGTCATGCTTTCCCACTACAACGTTGCGAGCATGTGCGTGGCGACCTGCCGCGTACTGACCGGCCGCCATGCGATCGGCTTCCTGCCGCTGAACCATACCTTTGCCTGGGTCAGCGCGCTGTTTGCGACCTACATTGTGCAGGAATGGGGCTATCTCTGCGACAATCTGAAGGATATTCAGGGCGATCTGAAAAAGTACAAGCCCTATAATTTCGCCGCGGTGCCGCTCGTGCTCACTACGATCTATGACCGCATCTGGCGCACGGCCCGCAAGATGGGCAGCGAAAAGAAGCTGCAGACGGGCCTGAAGATCAGCAAGTTCCTCATGAAGCTCGGCATCGACAAGCGCCGCAAGCTCTTCAAGCAGATCCTGGATAACCTCGGCGGCAATCTGAATTTGATCATCTGCGGCGGCGCGAATCTCGACCCCAAATATGAGCACGGGCTGTATGATCTGGGAATTCTGGTCATCAACGGCTA
>JAFWCS010000313.1 GCA_017534365.1 Clostridia bacterium
GCAAAGCTCCCGCAGGTGGAGAAATAAGTCCGCGCCGCTCTTTCTGAATCATGAAAATACCGCCCGGTTGTCTGCGATGCAGCAGGCAGCCGGGCGGCTCTCTTTATAAATACATTATTATTTTATTTCAGCGCAGTCAGCGTCTCCATGACGTAGTTGCCGAAGTCCTCGCAGGTGCAGCCGTCCGGGCGGCCGGTGATGCGCAGCTTCTTCTCCTCATACATGCAGATATCCAGCGCGCGCTCGAGGCGGTCTGCCTCGGTCTGGCGGCCGATGTGGCTGAGCAGCATGACTGCCGCGCGCAGCATCGAGCAGGGATCGGCATAGGCGCCGCGGCCCTCGCGGATCATGCGCGGGGCGGAGCCGTGGATCGCTTCGAACATGGCGTATTTCTTGCCGATGTTGGCGCTGCCGGCCGTGCCGACGCCGCCCTGGAACTCCGCGGCCTCATCGGTGATGATGTCGCCGTAGAGATTCGGCAGCACGAAAACCTTGAAATCACGGCGGCGCTTCTCGTCGATCAGCTTCGCGGTCGTGATGTCGATATACCACTCGTCGGTCGTGATCTCGGGATACTCCTTGCCGATCTCCTTGCAGAGATTGAGAAACTTGCCGTCCGTGGTCTTGATGACGTTTGCCTTCTGGATGATCGAGACGCGGTCCTTGTGGTTGCGGCGGGCGTAGTCATAGGCCAGGCGCGCGATGCGCTGGGTGCCCTCGGTGGTGGTGACGACGAAATCCATCGCCAGATCGTCCGTCACGTGCATGCCCTTGGAGCCGACAGCATAGGCGCCTTCGGTGTTCTCGCGGAAGAAGGTCCAGTCCACGCCCTGATCGGGGAGCTTGACCGGGCGGATATTCGCAAAGAGATCCAGCGCCTTGCGCATGGCGACGTTGGCGCTTTCGATATTCGGCCAGGGATCGCCGGCCTGCGGAGTCGTGGTCGGGCCCTTGAGGATGACCGGGCACTGCTTGAGCTCGGCGAGCACGTCGTCCGGGATCGCCTTGTTGACGGCCACGCGGTTCTCGATCGTCAGGCCGTCGATGGTTTTGAATTCGATCTTGCCGCTGTCCACGTCCTCCTTGAGCAGGAAGGCGAGCACGCGCGCGGCTTCGTGCGTGATGATCGGGCCGATGCCGTCGCCGCCGCACACGCCGATGGTCAGCTTGTCAAGCTTGGCGTAATCGATGAAATCGCCCTGCTGCTTGATCGCCTCGCTGCGGGCATCCTGCTCGCGGATCAGCGCTTCGAATTTGGCAAGCGCCGCCTGCACCTGTTGTTCTGTCATAGTTCTGTCCTCCTCAGTTGGCTTGTTCCTTGGTGTAATTCAGCAGACCGCCGGCGAGGATCATCGCCGTCTGACGGTCGGAATAATCGTAGCTGAGCGCGTAGCTTTCGCCCTTGGTCACGTTGCGCAGGGTGACAGGCGCGCCGGCCGCGATCTTTTCGCGGATGCCGTCGAGCGCCAAAACGTCGTCGGTGTCGATCCGGTCATAATCTGCGGGGTCCGCAAAGGTGAAGGGCATGATGCCGGCGTTGATCAGATTCGCGCAGTGGATGCGCGCGAAGGACTTGGCGACGACCGCCTTGATGCCTAGATAGAGCGGCACCAGCGCGGCATGCTCGCGGGAGGAACCCTGACCGTAGTTCGCGCCGCCGATGATGATGCCCTTGCCCGCCGCCTTGCAGCGCTCGGCAAAGTGCTCGTCGCACTGGCGGAAGCAGAAGTTGGAGAGATAGGGAATGTTGGAGCGATAGGGCAGGATCTTCGCGCCGGCCGGCATGATGTGGTCGGTCGTGATGTTGTCGCCGACCTTGAGGATCGCCGGGGCCTCGATATCCGCGGGCAGCGCCTCGGAGGTCGGGAAGGGCTTGATGTTCGGGCCGTATTTGATTTCCACGGCGTCCGCTTCCTGCGCGGGCGCGGGCGGCTCGATCATATTATCGTTGATGATGAAGCGCTCCGGCAGCGTAATGGCGGGCATTTCGCCGAGCGTGCGCGGATCGGTCAGTCTGCCGGTGAGGGCGGAAGCCGCCGCCACCTCGGGGCTGACAAGATAGATCCCGGCGTCCGCCGTGCCGGACCGGCCTTCAAAGTTGCGGTTGAAGGTGCGCAGGGAAACGCCCTGCGACTGCGGGGACTGCCCCATGCCGATGCACGGGCCGCAGGCGCATTCGAGCAGCCGCGCGCCGGCGGAAAGAATATCGGACAGGGCGCCGTTGAGCGAGAGCATATTCAGCACCTGCATCGAGCCGGGGCTGATGGTCAGGCTGACGTTCGGCGCCACCTTTTTGCCCTTGAGGATCGCGGCGACCTTCAGCAGGTCGAGCAGCGAAGAATTCGTGCAGGAACCGATGCAGACCTGGCTGATCTCGATTTCGCCGATCTCTTCGACCGTTTTGACGTTATCCGGCATATGGGGCATGGCCGCCATCGGCGCGAGCTTCGCGAGATCGATGTCGATGATCTCGTCATAGACTGCGTCGTCATCCGCCGCCAGCGGCGTCCAGTCCGCTTCGCGCCCCTGCGCCTTCAGGAACGCCTGCGTGATCTCGTCCGAGGGGAAAACGGAGGTCGTCGCGCCCAGCTCCGCGCCCATGTTGGTGATCGTCGCGCGCTCGGGAACGGAAAGGGTTTTCACGCCTTCGCCGCCGTATTCGATGATCTTGCCAACGCCGCCCTTGACGCTCATAATGCGCAGCACCTCGAGGATGACGTCCTTGGCGCTGACCCAGGGCGAAAGCTTGCCGGAAAGGCGCACGAGCGTCATCTTCGGCATCGTGGTGTAATAGGTGCCGCCGCCCATGGCGACCGCAACGTCCAGGCCGCCGGCGCCGATGGCGAGCATGCCGATGCCGCCGCCGGTGGGCGTGTGACTGTCGGAGCCGATCAGCGTCTTGCCGGGCTTGCCGAAGCGCTCAAGATGCAGCTGATGGCAGATGCCGTTGCCGGGCTTTGAGAAGAGCAGACCGCGTTTTTTGGCCACGCTCTGAATGAAGCGGTGATCATCCGCGTTTTCGAAGCCGGTCTGCAGCGTGTTATGGTCGATATAAGCCACGGAGAGCTCCGTGCGCACGCGCGGCACGCCCATCGCTTCAAATTCCAGATACGCCATGGTGCCCGTCGCATCCTGCGTGAGCGTCTGATCGATGCGCAGACCGATCTCCGTGCCGGGGATCATCTCGCCGCTGACCAGATGGCTTTGAATGAGTTTTTGACCGATCGTCAGACCCATATTGTTACCTCCTGTCCGGATTTTCCCATTATAAAAATGATACCATTATTCTATTGCAACCGGCCGCGTTTGTCAAGTGCCGACCGGCAATCCGGCGAAAAAAGCGTGCTTGTGCTTTCCGTGCCGATGTGTTACAATAAAGGAAAAGGAAGTGATCTCATGCTCCATACAATCGAAAACGAGGCGCTGCGCTGCGAAATCGACGCGCTCGGCGCGCAGCTCCACGCCCTGCACTGCAAAACGAACGGAAAGGACTATCTCTGGCGCGGCGATCCCGCGATCTGGTACGGGCAGGCGCCGATCCTCTTCCCGATCATCGGTCAGCTGATCGACAACTGCTTCCGCTACCGCGGGGCGCGCTACACGATGCCCAAGCACGGGCTGGCGCGCAAGCTGCCGTTCGCGCTCGATTCAATCAGTGAAACGCAGGCCGTCTTCCGGCTGGACAGCAATGCGGAAACGCGCAAAAGCTATCCCTTCGATTTTTCGCTTTACGCCGCGTTCTCGCTCGACGGCGCGGCGCTGACCAACCGCCTGACCGTCGTCAACCGCACGGACGGGCCGCTGTTCTTCTCCCTCGGCGCGCATCCGGCCTTCAACTGCGCGCTCGGCGACCGGCTGGTGTTTGAACAGGCGGAAACCGTCAGCGCCGAAAAGATCGACAAGGAGAATCTGCTGCGCCCGGAGCGCTTTCCCGTGCTGGACAACGCGCGGGAGCTGACGCTGACAAAGGATCTGTTCAGCGAAGACGCGCTGATCCTCTCCGGCCTGCGTTCAAAAAGCGTGGAACTGACCGGCGATTACGCGCTGCGCTTCACCTTCGGCGACTGCCCGTTTCTCGGACTCTGGGCCAAGCCCGGCGCGCCCTACGTCTGCATCGAACCGTGGTTCGGCATCAACGACGATCACACCCCGCGCGCGGACTTCTCGGAAAAGCGCGGCATCCAGCGGATCGAAAAGGGCGAAACCTTCTCCTACGCCTGGACAGCGGAGATCCTGTAACCTCCGGCTTTTATCGCATGTAAAAAACGGCCTTCCCGCGTGGGAAAGCCGTTTTTTGTTTTGCCGTTTTTATTTCAGCGTTTCAAAGCCGGGCGCGTAGCCGACGATCACGTTCTTCAGATTTTCGGAGAACGCCGCGGCTTCAAAGCCGTCGCCGGCCGCTTCCTTCAGGCGGTCGATCGCGTGGGCGGCGGGGTCCTCCCCCATCTTGCCGGTCAGCAGATCAAACGCCGTGAACACCGCGCCGTCGAGCAGCGTTGCGGCCAGCGGATAGGTGTAGGCCGCCAGACGTGCCTTTGACGCATTCGCGCCGACCGCTTCCTTGAGCGCGGTCAGGAACGCCGCAGTGTCCTTCACCTTTTCCGGCGCTTTCAGGTCCGGGAACAGCTCGGCAACGCCGGTGTAAACGCTCGGGAACGCGGGCGACACATAGACAAAGCCGTTCTTCTCCGCGAGGGTGAGCAGCGCGGTCTGCACGGAGCTGTCGGTGGAGAAGAGGCAGACGTTTTCGTTGGCGATCTTCTGGTTGCGGCGCAGACGCGCGGCCGATTCGGCGATGTACTGCTGCGCCTTCGCAATGCCGCCGGAGAAGATCGGATCGGTCGACGGCTCATAATAGAAGGTCAGCCCCTGTTCCTTGCAGGCAGTTTCAAAGGCGACCCGCGCCCCGCTGGTCAGGGCGTTGTCATTCAGCTGGCGGTCAAACGAAAGCATGACGAAGGTCTCTGCGCCCTGCGCCTTGGCCTGCGTGATGATCGCGGGCGCCGCCTTGCTCC
>JAFWCS010000314.1 GCA_017534365.1 Clostridia bacterium
ATCGAAAAAGCCGTCGGCTGCAGAATTAAATACGTTTCGGTCGGACCGGAACGCGACAGCATCATCATTCGCTGAGGAGGGCCCTTACCATGCTCGATCGTTACGAATCCCCGCTCGCTTCCCGCTACGCCTCCGACTATATGCTCGGCCTGTTTTCGGCGACGACCCGCATTCAGACCTGGCGACGGCTCTGGGTCGCGCTCGCCCGCGCGGAGCACAAGCTCGGGCTGCCCGTCACGCAAGCGCAGGTGGACGAACTGGAAGCCCACGTTGCGGATATTGATTTTGAATGCGCAAAGCAGCGCGAAAAAGAAGTGCGTCACGACGTGATGGCACACATTTACGCCTATGGCAAGGTTGCGCCGCACGCGGCCGGGATCATCCATCTCGGCGCCACAAGCTGCTACGTAACGGACAATGCCGACATGATCATCTATCGCGACGCGCTGCGTTATCTGCGCGGCGAATTGCTGAAGGTCATTGCCTGCCTTGCGAAATTCGCGGAGGAATATAAAGACCTGCCGACCCTCGGCTACACGCATTATCAGCCCGCGCAGCTCGTCACGGTCGGCAAGCGCGCGGCGCTCTGGATGCAGGATCTTGTGTCGGACGTTGAAGAGCTGGATTTTTTGCTCGACACGATCAAGCTCCTCGGTTGCCGCGGCACAACCGGCACCGAGGCCTCCTTTATGGAGCTGTTTGAGGGCGACACGGAGAAAATCGACCGGTTGAACGCCATGATCTGCAAAGAATTCGGCTTTGAAGGCTATTTCGCGCTCAGCGGTCAGACCTATCCGCGCAAATTTGACAGCCGCATTCTGAACTGCCTCTCCGCCATCGCGCAGAGCTGCTACCGCATGGCGAATGACATCCGCCTGCTGCAGCATGACCGGCAGCTGGAAGAACCCTTCGAAAAGAACCAGATCGGCTCCTCCGCCATGGCCTATAAACGCAACCCGATGCGCAGCGAACGCATCTGCTCGCTCGCCCGCTATCTGATCGCGGACGCGATGAACGCGCCGATGACCGCCTGCGTCCAGTTCATGGAGCGCACACTGGACGATTCCGCAAACCGCCGCATTTCGCTGCCCGAGGGTTTCCTGTGCGCGGACGCGATCCTGCGACTGGCGCAGAACGTGACGGACGGGCTGCGCGTCAACGAAAAAATCATTGCGGCGACGATCAACGAATTCCTCCCGTTCATCGCAACGGAGAACCTGCTCATGGAAGCCGTCAAGCGCGGCGGAGACCGGCAGGCGCTGCACGAGGTGATCCGCGTCTGCTCCCACGAAGCGATCGCAAAAATGAAAAACGGCGAGCCCTGCGATCTGCCCGCCCGGCTGGCGGCGCATCCCGAATTCGGCATGACAGAGGCGGAAATCAACGCCCTGCTGGATCCGAAGCTCTATATTGGCCGCTGCCCCGAGCAGGTGACCCGCTATCTCGAAGCCATCCGGCCGCTGATCGCGGAAGCGTCGACCGAAACAGCAGAAATCAATCTATAAATATATATGACAAAGGGGCTGCCGAACGGCAGCCCCTTTTTTCTGGTTTGTAATGAATTTACATCGCGGTGTAGCCGCCGTCGACTGCAAGGTTGACGCCGGTCACATAGCTGGAAGCGGGAGACGCAAGGAAGATCGCGGCGCTGTCCAGCTCGCCCTCTTCGCCGTAACGCTCCTCAGGGATCATCGTCTTGGCGTTCTGCTGGAAGAAATCGCTGTTGAGCGTGTCACGGGTCAGATCCGTGTAGAAATAACCCGGGCAAATGCTGTTGACGGTGATGTTGTATTTGCCCCACTCAGCGGCCAGCGCGCGGGTCATATTGACCACACCGCCCTTGGCTGCGTGATAAGGCGCGGAGCCGGCGATCTTGTTGCCGACCAAGCCGTACATGGAGGCGATATTGATCACGCGGCCGTATTTGGCGGGGATCATCGCTTTCTTTGCGACGGCGCGCGCAACGCGGAAGGAACCGAACAGGTCGATATTCATCTCGTTGCCGAACTGCTCGTCGGTGATATCCTCGGCGGGCGCAACGGCGCCGGTGCCGGCGTTGTTGATGACGATATCAATGCGGCCGAACTTTGCGAGCACAGCGTCGACCATGGCGTCCACGGCGACCGTGTCGGTGATGTCACACTTGACAGCGAAAGTCTCAACGCCGAATTCCGCGGCAATCTCGGCGGCGACAGCGTCGATCATGTTCTGACGGCGGGCGACGGCGACAATTTTCGCGCCCTGATTAGCAAGCGCCTTTGCCATCTGCACACCGAGGCCGGTAGAGCAGCCGGTCACGATCGCGACCTGGCCGGAGAGATCAAAATAATTCTTGTTCATTGGGAATCATCCTTTCTTATTCGCAGCAGACCGCAAGGGCCGCCGTGATTACTAGCATTCATTATAGCATACCTGCCATGAAAAGGCAAGCGGGCGCCGGAAAAAACCGGAACGATTCTCACATCACCGACTGATACGCCATCTCCATCAGCTTCGAGAGCGCGACCGCGTCGTCGATGCCGTAAGGGATCTGCGTGCCGTTGAGGATGCCGTCAGCCCAGCAATCCAGCGGCGCCGGCGCGCCCTTGGGCAGCGGCGGGAACACCCAGCCTTCGCCGACGTTGTAGCAGGTTTTATCAAGGAAGCCGCCCGAGAGAATCGTCCCCTTCGAGCCGACCAGCTCCAGCGCAAACGGATTATGCTCCGCAACGAAGCCGGCCTCGCTCACGCCTATCGCGCCGTTGGGATAGGTGAAAACGGTCACGGCATTGTCTTCCACGCTGTCGACCTTGACATGCGTAAACGCGGAGGCCGCTTTTTCCGGCATGCCGAGCAGCCAGTGGAGAATATACATCGAATGCGCGCCGAGATCCATCATCGCCCCGCCGCCGCAGCTTTCGGCATCATAAAACGTCGCAGGCAGCCAGTCCGACGACGCGCCGTTGTGCGCGTTGCGCATGCGGCAGTAATTCACCTGACCGATCAGGCCGGAATCCACTGCCGATTTGATCCACAGGAAATCGCTGCGGGTCTTCCACGGGTAGGAAATGCAGAATTTCACGCCGCTTTGCTTCACGGCGGCGGCCACCTCCAAGGCATCCGCTTCGTTGAAGCAGAGCACCTTTTCCGTGAAAATATGTTTCCCGGCCCGCGCCGCTTTGATGATGACGTCCTTATGCTGATTCGTGGCGGTGCAGACCAGCACGGCGTCCACGTCGTCCCGCGCGAGCAGCGCGTCATAGTCCGCGACAAACGGACAGCCGAATTTTCCGGCCGCCTGCGCGCCTGCGGCGGGATCCGGATCCCACAGCGCTGTGATGACGCAGCGCGGATCCGCCTCGACCCAGCGGGCATAGCCTTCAAAATGCACGTGCCAGGTGCCGACCAATGCAACCTTGATCATTTTCAGTTCCTCCTTGCAACAAACAGTCTGTTTTCGATCACAATTATACCATGAATGCGGCCAAAAGTCTATAAAAGTTCTTGCATTTTCATTCAATTATGATATGATATACTTAACAATTAATTTGGAGGCTTCGCTATGCTGGAATATCCGGAATTCAACGAACAGAACGAGCGCATCTTATGCGAAATGAACGGCAAGCATCCCGAGATGCTGATGAATATCAAGGTCAAGCGCCTGCGCATGGGAGAGACGTTTTCCCTCTGCGACCCGGCAAATGAAACAGCCTTTCTGATCCTCAAGGGCGCGCTGACCGCAAAATGGGCGGACCGGGAAGAAAAAATGCAGCGCCGGGATCCGTTTGAAAAAACGCCCTATTGCCTGCACGTGTGCAAAAACACGCCGGTCGCGATTACGGCGGACGCAGACAGTGAATTCATCATCCAGCAGACCGACAACGACCGCGAATTTCCGCCTGTCTTCTATAAACCGGAGGACTGCCTCTATCAGCATTTCGGCATCCTTATGGTTTCGATCGGACCCCACTGGTTCATCTCGCGCTGTTTTTCCTTATCCGTCATGTAGGTGCCGGCGAACTGCCCGGAGTGGGAGAGTTCGACAGACGGTATGGCTCCGTGGCGTCTGATAGCGTCGGCGGCATAGGTCGCGCATGCCAGTGAATTAAGGACCTTATCATCGAGGTGATAAGCATGTGATCCGTCGGTTTCCGGATGCACCATAACTTCGGAAAGTGTTACGGCGCCTGCACCGCCTTTGCCCCTGAGTTCATAAAAAGCAGCGGACTTCGGGCCGATACAGCCATCATTTGTGATATCGGTCCCGCCCATAGGCGCGGCAAACATACGGTTGCGGAATGTCGTGCGTCTGATCGTTATCGGTGCGCATAAATTCGGAAATTTTCTTATCATAGTTTTTCCATCCTGATTTGGTTTATTATAAAAACAGTCAATATGTGCATATAAAACTTTATTCTATATGTATTTTATCAGAATATGACCGGTTTCACCAGTATAAAAACATAAACATCTTATTCCTGCTATGCTTTTACAAAATGTTACATTACAGGGATTAATGCGCATCTTTTTTTTCAGTCATCATG
>JAFWCS010000315.1 GCA_017534365.1 Clostridia bacterium
GCTCCGCCTTCTCCAGAATTTCTTCATAGGGCACGCCCGTGATATCCGCCAGCCGCTGACAGAGCGCCTCCCGGAAGCCAATGGACGCCGGTTTGTCGGTGGTGGGATCGGTGTAGCCGTCCTCCTCCTCGATGCTGCGGGGATTGATATACACCAGCCAGACGCTCGCGCTCTCGGCGAGCACGGTTTTCTTCGCGTCGTAGATCACGCCGCGCTCCGCCTCGATCTCCGTGTCCTGCATCTGGTTTTTCTTGGCCAGGCCGCTGTAATACTCATTCTGCACAATCTGCACGCGGCCGAGATTGACGATATTCGCCAGCATGAACAGCGCAAGCGCCGCAAAGGCGATCACCGCGCGCCGGCGCACAAGGACGTTGGAGGACGTCCGTTCCCGTTTCTGTTTCTGCTTCGTTTTTCCACCGGATCGCTGTTCCATACCGAACGCCCCCATTCTCGAGTTGCGGCACGCCGCGCGCACGCCGTTATTTTAATAATAATAAGAAAAGCGAAAAAATATGCCGTCTCCGAACATGTGAGCGAACGCCGCAGGAACATCGCGCGTTCGCAGCCCCGCCCGACGCGGGAAACGCTTCCATGCAGAAGACAGCCGTATCCGCCTGTGCGGCAGCGCCGCAAAAGCGGAGAAAAGCGGGTGCCGCCGCCGTAACGGCAGCCGCACCGGACAATATGGATCCGCGTGATCATCGCCTGTAAACGGATACGCGGAAGGATGGACTGATTACTGAACGGCCTTGCCGTCGGAGATGACGACGCGGTCGCCGCCCTCATCCGCAAAATAACGGATCTGATAGCGTTCGATCGGCCGCATGCCGAGCGTTCCCACCGCGTATTCATCGATCTTTTCGCGGGAAATGACGGTATCCAGCGCCCGGTTCAGGCGGATCCCCTCGCTCTTTGCATAGCTGATCTTCGTTTGCAGCGCAGCCGCGTCCTGCTCCAGATGCATCACGTAAATGCGCATAAACAGGATTGAAAGGAAGAGCGAAAACGTGACGGCGATCACAGCGATCACGCGCGCCGCCTGCCGCCCGTCGATCAGCGGCCGGACTGTCTGCCCGGTCTTCTGCTTTTCCGGTTTCGGCTGTGCAGCCGGCGCTTCCTGCGGGACCGCAACGGTGTTGCCCGCGACAAGCGTGCTGAAATCAAGCCGATCAATGTTGTTTGCCTGCGGCATTGTCGCATCCTCCTTCCTTATAATTTGAAATCAATAGATTTATAGTCGCTGCGTTCAGTCGGCGATCAGCCGCTCGGCCGTGCGCAGCTTCGCGCTGCGGCTGCGCGGATTTTCGGCCAGCTCCTCCGCCGACGGCGTCACGGGCTTGAGCAGTTTCGCGCGCGGCTGCTTGCCGCAGACGCAAACGGGAAAATTCTTCGGGCAGGTGCAGCCGACGGCCAGCGGCGCAAACGCGCGCTTGACCGCCCGATCCTCCAGGGAATGAAACGTGATCACGCTCACGCGCCCGCCGACCTTGAGGCAGTCAAACAGATCCGTGATTGCTTCGGTCAGCCCGTCCAGTTCGCCGTTGATATAGATCCGCAGCGCCTGAAAGGTCCTTCTGGCCGGGTGGCCGTCCCGCCGCGCATAGGCCGGCACGGCGTCCGCCACGATCTGCGCAAGACCGAGCGTCGTTTCGATCGGCGCCTGCACGCGCGCCTTGACGATCGCGCGGGCGATGGCGGGGGCAAATTTTTCTTCCCCGTATTCAAACAGGATCCGCTGCAGCTCGGCTTGTCCGAGGCTGTTGACCGCATCCGCGGCCGTGCGCCCGGTCATGCTCATGCGCATATCCAGCGGCGCGTCTTTATGAAAGGAAAACCCGCGCTCCGGCGCATCCAGCTGGTGAGAGCTGACGCCGAGATCGGCCAGGATCCCGTCAACGGCGCCGATCCTCTGCGCGGCAAGAATTGATTTTATATGAAAGAAATTATCCCGCACCACCGTCACCTGCGGCAGCGCGGCGAACCGCGCCTGCAGCGTTTCGATCGCTTCCGGATCCCGGTCGATGCAGAGCAGACGGCCGTCCGTCAGGCGGCTTGCGATCGCGGCGGAATGCCCGCCGCCGCCGCCCGTGCAGTCCACGTAGACGCCGTGCGGGTCGATCCGCAGAGATTCCACCGCCGCCGCAAACAGGACCGGCACGTGGTGAAATTCGCCGTTCATTCTTTCGGCGCCGGCTGCGGGACCGGCGAGTAGCTCGCGCTGCTCAGGTCGATATCGTCTTCATTGTCTTCCGCGTTATAGGCTTCCCATTCCGCTTGGTTCCACAGCTCGATCCTGCCGGCGACGCCGACGACGAGCACCTCGCGGTCGAGCTTTGCGAAGTCCTTGAAATCCTCCTCGACCGTGATGCGCCCGGCGCTGTCGAGATTGACGCGCTCGCTGCGGTCCGCAAGCTTGCGCTCCGCGCGCGCCTGCAGCTTGCCGGTGTAGGAGGCGGTGACGCTTGCGCTGAAACGCTCCCAATCCGCCAGCGGGAAAATGACGAGGCAGGGATCGTCGTGGATCGACTTGACCAGGAC
>JAFWCS010000316.1 GCA_017534365.1 Clostridia bacterium
CGCGCGTGCCGTACATATAATAGACGCCGTTCTCTTTCAGAATAAAAGGATCCCGGATGTTGATCTCATTTTTGAACATCGCTGTTTGCTCCTCTCTTTTTACATTGTGTCTGATGGATGATAAATAGAATTGCGGCAACCAGAATAAACAGGCCGATCCCGAAAATCAGCAGCGGCAGCATGATCAGATAGCCCGTGCTGATTGCTGCGTTTTTCCCGGGAAACACCGTATTGACCAGGAATTCGGGATTATAAAACGGATAGGCAAAAAACGTCGGCTTGATCCATACGCCACGGGCGATGCTGATCAGCGAATAGACCAGCGGATAAAGGCCGACGGCGGGCAGCAGACGCGCGCGCAGCGGCGGCTCCCTCCCCTGCAGCAGCCAGAAAATCAGCATGACCGGCGGCATGATCATATGATGCAGGATCTGGAAGCTGTTCAGCATGCAGTGATAAGGCGTGTCCCAGACCAGCGGCGGCGTCAGACCCATCGGAAAGCCGCTGCAATAAACCGCCCCGGTGATCAGAATATACGTTGTGACAAACAATCCGAAGCCGGGATGGCGGATCCATTGCATGCGCCGAACGCCGAACACGGCAAGCGCCGAGAAGAAGCAGTAAAGCATAACGAGCAGATTCGACTGGATCGTGAAATAGGAGAAATAATTGAACCGCCCGTAATCAACGGGATAATACTGCGCGTCGTATTCAAAACGATAAAAGGCAACACGACAGACGATTGAAACTGCAATCAGGGCCGCAAAAATGAGCAGCACAGCGCCGACCGGTTTCCGCTCCCAGACTGAACGCGATCTCTTCATGCATCCGCCTCCTTTTTCCTTATTATAGCAACGAAACGGAAGAATGTAAAGAAAGAAATGCGCACATTTTTTACTTTAGCGGCATACGATGAAGTAATCAAGACACTACGGAGGGATGTCGATGTTTTCCGCGCTGACTGCTTTGCTGTCGAGAAGCTTTTTGTTTTTTGCGCTGCATATCAAGAGCGACGGTTCGTTTCCGCCGCCGCTGTCCGCTTCGGAGGAGGCGGCGCTGCTGGAACGCAGCATGCAGGGGGATGAAACGGCGCGCAACGCGCTGGTCGAGCACAATCTGCGTCTGGTTGCTCACATCGTCAAAAAATACTATTCCGCGCTCGGCGATCAGGACGATTTGATTTCCATCGGTACGATCGGACTGATCAAGGCAGTGAACACCTACGACAGGACGAAAAAGACGCGCCTTGCAACCTATGCTTCCCGCTGTGTCGAAAACGAAATTCTGATGAACCTGCGCAGCCGCAAGCGCCTGAGCAACGAGGTTTCGATCAACGAGCCGATTGAAACAGACCGCGACGGGAATCCCCTGACGCTGATGGATATTATCAGCGTCGAGGACACGATTGCAGAGGATCTGGATCGAAAAATCAAGATCAGTCAGATGCGGGATTATCTGAAAACCGCGTTGGATCCGCGCGAGAAAACGGTCGTCGTTTTGCGTTACGGGCTGGATGGCGGCACGCCGTGCACACAGAATCAGATTGCAAAGCAGCTGCGCATTTCCAGATCCTACGTCAGCCGCATCGAAAAGAAATCGCTGGAAAAGCTGCGCGCTCGATTTGAAGAAAAAGGAGAAAAATGAAAATGCCGCATCGGATCCTCTGGCGAGAACACGATACGGCATCATGGAATATGAAATTGATCTTACTTATTAATGAACAGAACGATCAGCGTGGAAGCAAGGGAAAGCACGAAGAACACACCGGCAAGCACCTTCGTGATCTTCACGAGCTTGCTCTCAATGGTCTTGCCCTTGTTTTTGCCGAGGAAGGTATCGGCGCCGCCGGCGATCGCGCCGGACAGACCTGCAGAGCGGCTCTCCTGCATCAGAACAACGACAATCAGAAGAAGAGAAGTGACAATCAGGACAACG
>JAFWCS010000035.1 GCA_017534365.1 Clostridia bacterium
AATGCAGTACTTATTGTCTATTAAATGAGCGATACGATCGCATCGGAAACCGCGTTCAGTCCGCTCTGTTGAAACGCAGCCGCCAGCGCAGTTTCCGGGAACAGCTGGGATACGGCGGCAAGACCCAGAATGCAGATCAGCACCCAGACAACACCCTTGAGCGCGCCGATCGCGCCGCCGATCGACCGGTTGACCGTTTTGAGCACCGGCAGCTTGAACACCAGATCGATCACCGCGATCGCAACCGCCATCAGCAGCCGCAGCACCAGAAACAGCGCCACGAACGCAGCCAGATGCATCAGCCCATTGAGCAGCACCTGCTCCACAGCCGTGGTGAGGCGCTCCGCGACCGCCGGCACATCCGCAGAGGCGGACACGCCCTGCACCAGCTCCGGCAGTGACACGCCGGCTGTCGAAGCAGCCTGCGCGACCGGCGCGGGGATCGCGTCGACGATCGCCTGCGCGCCGCCGTCCAGATGGCTCTGAATCGCGCCGCTCACCGCCTTGACGATCGCGGGGTGCACAAAGGTTCTGTTTGCCCAGACCGCAAGGGGATCGCAGTATTCTTTGGCAATGATCACGCAAAGCAGGCCGGCAAGCAGGGACAGTATGGTTTTTACAAAGCCGCGGAAATGGCCGATCACGATCGCGGCGACCAGCACCGCAAGCAGAAACGCATAAATGCCGAGCGTCAACGGCTCCATACGCAAACGCCTCCCTTAATAGCGGCGGATCACGCCGTTTTCGACCGTGTAGATCCATCTGCCGGCCGAAAGCAGCTGCGTGACCTCGCCGGCCGCGTCCGCCGCGCGTTTTTCAACGCCCTTGGCAGAATACGCCGTGATCCGGCTGCCGTCCGCAAGCGCAAAGCCCGCGCGGGAGACCGCGTAGCCGGACGGCGCAAATTCCGTCGTGATCTCGCAGGTCTTTTTTCCCTTGGCGTTCAGCCGCACGACGGTCGCCTTCGCGCCGCCGAGCGCGTCATAGCAGAGCAGAACGTCGCCGCTGTCATCCGTCTCAACGTCGTTGAGACTGTCCGCCGTATAAGTCAGAACGGTCACCTTGTCGCCCTTGCGGGTGAGCGCGACGGTCTGATTGTCGCCGACGGCGATCAGCCTGCCCGCAGAGGTGAAGAGCACCTTGAGCATCAGCGTACCGGGATATCTCTGCTCGAGCAGCGGCGCGCTGCCGTCCGTGCGGAAGAGCAGCAGGCGGGTATAGATCTCGGCGTTTTCCGCGCCGACCGCGAGCACGGCAACCAGCTTGCCGTTGTCGGAAAGCGCAACCGAGGAAATGCGTTCCTGCGCGCAGTCCCACCGAAACTGCAGCGCCTGCCGCCGGTTAAAGACCTGCACGGTGCTGCGCGACTTCTCCCCCGCCGTGACGGTCGCATAGGAACCGTTCGCGGCCAGCGCCGCCGTTGCGACGCCTGAAAGGACGTCCTGCCTGAGCAACTGACGGCTGCGGGAGAGCATCACAAGCGAGCCGGTCGTGTTGCTGTAGATCAGCGCCCGCCCGTTGCGGATCACCGCGCGGCTGTCCGCGCAGGGCAGCGACGCGACCTGCACCGTGTCGGCGGAGCCGTCGAGCACCGTGCAGCTCTCCCGGGTGAGCACCAGCGGATCCCTACCGATCATTGCAATGTGCCGGGTCTGATAGGCTTCCAGCGTGTAAGGATAACCCTGCCCCTTGCTGAACAGCATACGCACGTCGTGCGCGGCGTCGTTCAGATGCGAGGACGCCACTTCGCCCATGAGCCGCACGCCAAGCAGCAGCAGACCGAGGGCGGCGATCACGATCAGCGGAATGCGCAGCGCCCGCAGCACTTTTTTCAGCAGGAGCCAGAAGCGCTCCCTGTTCAGATTGACGATATTATTCTTCTCTGCCATCGTTTTCTTCTCCGCGCCCTTCCGGGGCATAAAATACATGATTCAGAAACAGGCCGTGCGCCGGCGCGGTGAAGCCCGCCCGGCCGCGCTCGCCCGATGCGAGAATGGCGGGAATGCAGCCCTGCGGCAGTTTGCCGCCCGCAATCTCGAGGAGCGTGCCGGTCATGATCCGCACCATGTTGTAGAGGAAGCCGTCTGCCGTCACGCGGAAGATCACAAGGTCGCCCTCCCGCTCGACGGCGGCCGCCGTCACCGTGCGCACGTGGTCCTCCACGCTGCCGCCGGCGGCGCAGAAGGCAGAATAATCATGCGTGCCGAGATAGGCCTGCGCCTCGGAATGCAGCAGCCCGGCGTCCAGCGGATATTTAAAATGGTACGCGTATTTATAAAGAAACGGATGCTTCTGCGGCGCATTCCAGATGCGATAAACGTATTCCTTCGCCGCGCAGTCGTAGCGCGGATGGAATTCCGCCGGCATCTCGCGGCAGGCGGAAACGGCGATATCGCGCGGGAGCAGGGCGTTGAGCGCCTGCACCAGCGTTTCGCAGGCGATCGCGCTTTCCGTGCGCAGCGTGCAGCAGTATTCATTGGCATGCACGCCGGCGTCCGTGCGGGAGCAGCCGGTCAGCGGCTCGCGCCGCCCGCAGATGCGTTCCGCCGCATCCTGCACGGTCTGCTGCACCGTTACCGCGTTGGCCTGCACCTGCCAGCCGTGGTAGGCGGTGCCGTCAAAAGCAAGAGTCAGCAACAGATTTCTCATTTAAATCACAGCCGTAAATAAATGATTGAGGACGATCACCCCGGCGGTCACCGCCGCACAGACGATCAGCAGCAGGATATCCCTGACCGCAAGCTTCATCTGCTTCATGCGGGTGCGTCCCTCGCCGCCGGTGTAGCAGCGGCAGGTCATGGCGAAGGCCAGCTCATAGGCGCGGCGGAAGGCCGACACCATCAGCGGGATGAAGATCGGCACAAGCGCCTTCGCCCGCTGCAGCAGACCGCCGGATTCAAGATCGGCGCCGCGCGCCTTCTGCGCGTTCATGATGCGCTCGATCTCCTCGATCAGCGTCGGGATGAAGCGCAGCGCGAGCGTCATCATCATCGCCAGGGTATGCACCTTGATTTTAAAGACCTTCAGCGGCGAAAGCAGCCGCTCCAGCCCGTCGGTGAGCATGGTCGGCGTGGTCGTGTAGGTCAGCAGCGAACTGATGACCACCAGCACGATGATGCGTACCATCGTGAACAGCGCGGTGTTGACGCCCTTTTCGGTCACGGTGATCCTCCACCATTCCAAATAGGTCGCGCCGCCCTTGTTATAGAAGACGTTCAGGATCGCCGTGAAGATCAGGATGACGACGATCGGCTTGAGGCTCTTGAGGATCATTTTCAGCGGCACCCGGCTGAGCAGCACGGCAACGAGCGCCGTGAGGGTAATCAGGCCGAGCGCAAAAAAGCTCTTGCAAAGGAAGATGACGACGATCAGCCAGAACGTCGCGGCCAGCTTCGCGCGCGGATCCATGCGATGTAGCACGGATGAGCCCGCATAGTATTGACCGATCGTGATATCGCCGATCATGCGCGCCACCTCCCCCCGAGCGCCCTGAGCGCGCGCACGCCGTCCTCAACGGTGTAGATATTCGTCGGCACCGGGAGGCCCTGCGCATGCAGGCGGGCAAAGATCTCCGTGATATCCGGCACGTTCAGGCCCATCTCCCGCAGCGCGTCACCCTGCGAATAGACCTCGTCCACCGTGCCCTGCATGGCGATCTTCGCGTGATTCATCACGACCACGCGGTCGGCCAGCGAAGCGATATCCTCCATGCTGTGGGAGACGATCATCACGGTGCTGCCGGTTTCGGCGCGGTAGCTGCGGATGAGCGCCATCAGATCCCTTCTGCCGCGCGGATCCAGCCCGGCCGCCGGCTCATCGAAGATCAGCACCTCCGGCTCCATGGACATCACGCCCGCGATCGCCGCCCGGCGTTTTTCGCCGCCGGAGAGATCGAACGGGGATTTTTCGAGCAGCGCCGGCGTCAGGCCGACGAATTCCGCCGCCCGGCGCACACGCGCGTCGATTTCCTCCTTCGACAGCTTCATATTCCCGGGGCCGAAGGCGATATCTTTATAAACGGTTTCTTCAAACAGCTGATATTCGGGATACTGGAAGCACAGGCCGACCTTGAAGCGGCTCTGACGCAGGGTCTCCTTATCGCGCCAGATATCGACGCCGTCCACAAGGACCTTGCCCTCCGAGGGCTTGAGCAGGCCGTTGAAATGGGAGATCAGCGTGCTCTTGCCGGAGCCGGTGTGGCCGATCACGCCCACCAGCTCGCCGCGTTCGATTGCGAGGTCCACGTGGTCCACGGCGGCGACCTGCTGCTGCGTTCCCTTTGCGTAATAATGGGTCAGGCCGACGGCCTCGATCGCATAGCTCATCCGGCGTCACCCCCTGCCCGCGCGGCGATCTGCGTCACGCAATCCTCGATCGTCAGCACGCTTCCTGGGATGCCGAGCGCATGGCAGAGCGCCGTCGCCTGCGGCACGTCCAGCCCGTAGCGGCGCACGGTCTCCACCTGCGCAAACACCTGCGCTGGGGTCCCCTGCATCACGATACGGCCGCTGTCCATGACGACCACGCGATCCGCCGCAACGGCTTCATCCATGAAATGCGTCACAAGGATTACCGTGATGCCCAGCTCTTTGTTCAGGCGGTGGACGGTCGCCATGACCTCCTCGCGCCCCTTCGGGTCGAGCATCGCCGTCGGCTCGTCGAGCACGATGCAGTCTGTCTGCATGGCCAGCACGCCGGCGATCGCTACACGCTGCTTCTGCCCGCCGGAAAGCTTATGCGGCTCGCGCAGGCGGAAGTCATACATGTTGACCGCCTTGAGGGCCTCATCCACGCGGCGGCGGATCTCTCTCGGCTCCACGCCGAGATTCTCCGGCCCGAAGGCAACGTCATCCTCCACGATCGTAGCGACGATCTGGTTGTCGGGATTCTGAAACACCATGCCCACCGTGCGGCGGATGTCCAGCAGCTTTTCCTCGTCGGCAGTATCCATGCCCTGCACCAGCACCCGTCCCTCGGAGGGGACAAGGATGCCGTTCAGACACTTG
>JAFWCS010000317.1 GCA_017534365.1 Clostridia bacterium
CCGGGCATTCCGCCGCGCAAGCGCCGCAGGAAATGCAGTTATCGTTGATCTGATATGCCATTATAACAGCCTCCTTTTTTGATGATTGCAAATTCATTGTAGCATAGAATCTGAAAAATGCAAGGGATTTTTATAAATTTCGCACCGGCGCGCTTATTTTTTTTCAGTCCTGCAGCTTTTTCAGCGCTTCCTCCGCCGCATCCGGCTCTTCGACTCCGGGATCCTGCGCCTGCTGCGGCGGTCTGCCGCCCTTGCCGCGCGCCTCGCGGGAGAATTTCACGTCCTTATAGTTATAGACCACGGGCAGGCCGTCCGGATTCTTTGCCAGCTGCACCTTCAGCCGCCCTGTCAGAAGCGATACCTCGACCACCTTGCCGGGACCCTCCGGCGTTTCCACCTGGGCGCCCGTGCGCGGCATGCGGCGGATCAGATCGTCATAGGCGTTCTGCTCATATTTCAGGCAGCACATCAGGCGGCCGCAGGCGCCGCTGATCTTGGTCGGATTGAGCGAGAGCCCCTGCTCCTTCGCCATTTTGATCGAGACCGGCTGGAATTCGCCCAAAAAGCTGTTGCAGCAGAACGGCCGGCCGCACATGCCCAGACCGCCGAGCATCTTCGCTTCATCCCGCACGCCGATCTGGCGCAGCTCGATGCGGGTCTTGAAGACGCTCGCGAGATCCTTGACCAGCTCGCGGAAATCCACGCGCCCGTCCGCAGTGAAATAAAAGAGGATCTTCGCCCCGTCAAAGGTATATTCCACGCGCACCAGCTTCATCTCCAGCCCGTGCGCCGCGATCTTGCGGCGGCAGGTCTCAAAGGCGCTGCGCTCCTTTTCGCGGTTGCGCTCCACCTGCGCCAGATCCTCTTGCGTGGCCACGCGCAGCATCTTTTTCAGCGGCTGCACGACCGTTTCGTCCTCGACGGCGCGGTTCGGGATCGCGACCTCACCGCATTCCACGCCGCGCGCGGTCTCGACGATCACGCGGTCGCCTTTTTTCAGTTTGGTTCCGTCCGGATCAAACGAATAGATCTTGCCGACTTCTTGAAAGCGGACGCCGATGATTTCAGTCATGATAACCTCCGGTTATTAGGTGTTAGGTAGTAGGAATCAGGTGTTAGGCTTTTGGGGGAAACAGGAAGTCCTGAGGATTTCAGGCCTGCACCGCGCTGCGCAGCAGGGTGCACAGACGGGTGACGGTCAGCGTATGGTTTGCGTTGGCGGCCTGTGCCTGCGCCAGCTGCTGCACCCGGTCGGTCAGCAGCAGCAGCACGCGCCGGCTGAGTTTTGCCGCCAGCTGCGCCGGAACGGCGCCGAATTGCGGCTCCGGCGGCGCGGCATGATATTTTTCACGCAGGGCAGCGCCGAACACCGCCTGCAGAAACGGCAATGCGGCGCGCAGGAGCTTTGCGTCCTTTTCGAACACGGCGGCCGCCTTCAGCACCTCGAATTCGCCGGGGGCGGCGACCGCGGCGGCAATGGCCAGGGCCGCCTGCAGCGCGGCTTCCTGCAGCGCAGGATCCGCTTCCGGCGTTTCTGCGCCGAGCGTATAGATCGCCGCGCGCGAGCGCACGGTCTCCAGCAGCGCAGCGGCAGACGGGCAGAGCAGGATGAAATTGACAAACGCGGGCGGCTCCTCGAGCACCTTGAGCAGCGCGTTCTGGCCCGGCAGCCCCATCGCCTGCGCGTTCTCGAGCAGAAACACCTTGCGGTCCGCCTCGTTGGGCAGCACGTAGGCCTGCGCCCGCAGCGCCCGCACGGTTTCGACCTTAATCGCGCCGACCCGGTCCTCCGCCGTGTAGAACAGCAGATCGGGATGCGCCTGCGCCGCGGATTTGCGGCAGTGGCGGCAGCGCCCGCAGGGGGCGTGCGCCGGATCCTCGCAGAGCAGCGCGGCCGCCAGCGTTTCGGCCAGCGC
>JAFWCS010000318.1 GCA_017534365.1 Clostridia bacterium
GCCGGTCTGCGCAGCCTTGAACTTCTTGCCATTGGGGCAGCCGCCGCCGATCTCCTCGACGACCTGACGAAGGGTGGTGCCCATGGGGACCTCAACCAAGCCGGTGTTCTTGATCTTGCCGCCCAGGGCGAAGACCTTGGTGCCCTTGGAGCGCTCGGTGCCCATGGAGGCGAACCACTCGGCGCCCTTCAGGATGATCTGCGGCACGTTGGCGAAGGTCTCGACGTTGTTTTCGGTCGTCAGCTTGCCGAACAGGCCCTTGACCGCCGGATAAGGCGGACGGGGACGCGGCTCGCCGCGGTTGCCCTCGATGGAGGTCATCAGCGCGGTCTCTTCGCCGCAGACGAAGGCGCCGGCGCCCAGACGGATATGCAGATCGAAATCGAAGCCGGAATCGAAGATGTTCTTGCCGAGCAGGCCGTATTCACGCGCCGCCTTGATGGCGATCTCCAGACGCTTGACGGCGATCGGATATTCCGCGCGCACGTAGATGTAGCCTTCGCTCGCGCCGGTGGCGTAGCCGCAGATCGTCATCGCTTCGACGATGCAGTGCGGGTCGCCTTCGAGCACAGAACGGTCCATGAACGCGCCGGGGTCGCCTTCGTCGGCATTGCAGACCACGTATTTCTGATCCGCTTTGTTCGCCGCGGTGAAGCTCCACTTGCGGCCGGTCGGGAAGCCGCCGCCGCCGCGCCCGCGCAGGCCGGAATCGCTGATGCACTTGACGACGTCCTCGGGCGTCATTTCGGTGAGCACCTTGCCCAGCGCGGCATAGCCGTCCATGGCGATGTATTCATCGATGCTTTCGGGGTTGATCAGGCCGCAGTTGCGCAGCGCGACGCGCTTCTGGGTCTTGTAGAAGTTGGTGTCGTTGAGCGAAACATGCTTGGCCGCTTCCTCTTTCACCGCGTCGTCCACATCCTTGTAGACCAGGCGGTCCACGATGCGTCCCTTGAGCAGATGCTCCTCGACGATCTCCGGCACGTCCTCCGCCTTGACGAAGCTGTAGAAGGTGCCTTCGGGGTAGACGATCACAACGGGACCGCGGGCGCACAGACCGAAGCAGCCGGTGGGCACCAGCTTCACTTCCTCTGCCAGACCCTGCTTTGCGATCTCCTCCTCAAACAGCGACATGAGCTGTTTGCTGCCGGAGGAGGTGCAGCCCGTACCGCCGCAAACCAAAACTTGAGCACGAATCATAGTCTTTTTCCCTCCATATTACGCAAGCGCCTTGGTGATCGTGTATTCCTCGACCACTTTGCCGCCCTTAAGATGCTTCTCGATCACTTCCGCCGCCTTCTCCGGGGTCATCTTGATGTAGGTGACCTTTTCCTTGTCCGCTTCAAAGACTTCAACCACCGGCTCAAACTGGCAAACGCCGATGCAGCCCGTCTGTGAAACGGTCACTTTTTCGGTCAGGCCTTCCTTGTTGACGCCCTCCACGAAGGCGTTGAGCACGGGTCTTGCGCCGGCCGCGATGCCGCAGGTCGCCATGCCGACGACGACGCGGATCTCGCCGCTGCCCTCGCGCAGGATGACCTTGTCTTTCATTTTCTCTCTGATCGCAGCGAGCTCTGCCAATGATTTCATAACATCGTTCCTCTCTATTTTGGATTTTTTAATAAACGAGTTTATTCGCAAGCAGGAAATCCGGCGTAGCCCTCTTTGAGATAGTCGCCGATCCACTGCATCACGTCGTATTGATCCAGGGGCACGTCGCCAAGCACGGCGCGCAGCTCCCGGGTATCCAGCGTCACGGCATGGTCGCCGCGGCTGTGGACAAACCGCCAGTCGATCCCCGGCGCGCCCTGAATGAGCGCGGTCACGGTGGAGATGATATCGCCCAGCGGGGTAAAGTCGATATGGTTTTTATAGAAGACCGCCGTCACCGCCGTCCCGTGCGTCGCCGCATCGACAGAGGAAGCGATCTCCACGCTGCCGCCGGTCTGCTCCGCCGCGAGCTTCAGCAGCGGTACGCCGAGCCCGACGCTGCGGGTGGTGCGGGTGGTGAAGAAGGGATCCTTCACGCTTTCGACCTGCGCCGCGGTCATGCCGCAGCCGTTGTCGATGATTCGGATCGTCAGCGTTTCCTCCGTCTCCTCCAGCAGGATCTCCACGAGGGAAGCGCCGGCCTTGACGGAATTCTGCGCGATATCCAAGATATTCAATGAAAGCTCTTTCATCGGCCACCCAGCCTTTCCATCAGCTTTGCGCGCACGGCGTCCGGATCGCCGGGATCGGCGTCCAGCTCCAGATAGTGTTCCCGGCCGCTGATATCCCAGAGATAATGCGCGTCGGAGGACACCACCAGCGGTTTCCCTTCCAGCGCGGGGAAGCGCGCGCGATAGTCCGCCTCGTTTGACGGGTCGTGCAGCTCCGCGCAGGCAAAGGGCGGCGTTTCGGGAAACACGCCCAGCACGGCGATGATGCCGTTGGCCTCGCGGTCGATATGCGCCGGGTAGCACACGCCGCCGAAGGATGCGGCCAGCGCCGGCGCCTCCTCCACGGTGATCTCCGTGGCGTTGGAAAGCAGGAACGGCTCCGTGCCGATCACCTCGTCATTCTCATCCATCTGCAGCTGCGCGCCGAAAATCTCCGCCCGGTTCGGGATTCGGATGCGGCGCGCGTCCACCGCGTCGTTGAAGGTCAGCGCGGCCTCCAGCGTCGGGAACAGGCAGACGAGATGGATCTCCTCCGCCGTCGTCAGCTCCATGCCGGCGACCGGGAGGATCCCCTGCCGCTGCGCCGCCTTGAAAAACGCCGGGCAGTTGCGGCAGGTGTTGTGATCGGTCAGCGCCATGAGGTCGAGCTGCGCGACCACGCCCATGCCCGCGATGTTGTTTGGCGTCATTTCATCGTCGCCGCAGGGCGACAGGCAGGAATGCAGATGCAGGTCGTAATAGAATCTGCTCATATCAAAGCAGGCTGTGCAGCCTGCAGGCAATGTCGTAAGCAGGCAGCGGACTTGTCAGCACGTTGACGCCCTTGGCCTGCGCCGTTTCCTTCACGGCGTCCTCGAGCGTCACGCCCTCTGCGAGGACCACGCAGGCTGTGTCCGCAAGCGAAGCGACGGCAACGACGTTGATGTTGGACATGATCGTCACCCAGGCGGCGTCCGCCTGCGCGCGGCCCATGACCCAGCTGAGCAGGTCACCGATATAAACGCCTGTGATCTCCCGGCCTTCGTCGGGCAGGGTCACAGCTGAGAAGTCCGGCTGCGCAGCCAGCTCACTGACCTTCATCCTTCGCTTCACCTCCGCCGTAATTGCGAATATAATCCTGAATCATCTCTTTATAGGCGATGATGCATTCGTTCTGGTTCGCGTGGCCGAGCACGATATCCTCGGCAAACGCGCGGCAGTTCGGCGCGCCGCAGGAACCGCAGTCGATGCCGGGCAATTCCTTGCGCACGGCCTGAATGCGCGCCATCAGGCGCATGGATTCGCCGATATTGTCGCTCAGCCGGTTCAGAGGATGATAATCCGGCAGCTCGTCAAAGAAGGCGTTGCCTGGAATAAAGCTCCCCTCCTCCACGGGATTGAGCGAAACGGGCATATAGCGCCGCAGGGTATGCAGCCGGTTCTTGGCCAC
>JAFWCS010000319.1 GCA_017534365.1 Clostridia bacterium
GCTCCAAGGGCACCAAGGTCTTCGCCCTGGGCGGCAAGATCTCCAACACCGGTCTGGTCGAGATCCCGATGGGCACCACCTTGCGCGAGATCATCGAGGATATCGGCGGCGGCGTGCCCAACGGCAAAAAGTTCAAGGCGGCGCAGACCGGCGGCCCCTCCGGCGGCTGCATCCCCGCGAGCCTGATCGACACCGAGATCGACTATGACAACCTGACCGCCATCGGCTGCATGATGGGCTCCGGCGGCCTGATCGTCATGGATGAGGACAACTGCATGGTCGACATCGCGAAGTTCTTCCTGAATTTCACGGTGGACGAATCCTGCGGCAAATGCGCCCCCTGCCGCATCGGCACGAAGCGCATGATGGAGATCCTGGAGAAGATCACCTCCGGCAACGGCACGCTCGAGGATCTTGACCGGCTGGAAGAGCTGGCCCTCTACATCAAAGAGAATTCCCTCTGCGGTCTGGGTCAGACGGCGCCGAACCCGGTGCTGGCCACCCTCAAATTCTTCCGCGACGAATATATCGCCCACGTCGTCGACAAGAAATGCCCGGCCGGCGTGTGCAAGAGCCTGCTGCAATACAGCATCGACCCCGCGAAGTGCAAGGGCTGCACGGCCTGCGCGCGCAAGTGCCCGGTCAACGCGATCAGCGGCACGGTCAAGAATCCCCACACGATCGATACGTCCAAGTGCATCAAGTGCGGCGCCTGCATGGAGACCTGCAAGTTCGGCGCTGTGAGCAAGGGTTAAAAGGAGGCGTACGGAGATTATGGATATGGTCAATATTAAAATCAACGATATGGCAGTAAGCGTGCCGCAGGGCAGCACGATTCTGGAGGCCGCGCGTTACGCCGGCATCGAGATCCCCACGCTCTGCTACCTGAAGGAGCTCAATGAGATCGGCGCCTGCCGCGTCTGCATGGTTGAGGTCAAGGGCGCGCGTTCGCTCGTTTCCGCCTGCGTGTTCCCGGTCAACGAGGGCATGGAGGTCTACACGAACACCGAGAAGGTGCGCCGCAGCCGCCGGCATACGCTGGAGCTGGTGCTCTCCACCCATCGCAAGGAATGCCTCTCCTGCGTGCGCAGCGGCAAATGCGAGCTGCAGAAGCTCTGCCGCGATTACGGCATCGAGGATGAAAACGTCTACGAGGGCGAATATCCCGCCGTGCAGTATGACGATTCCGCCCCGCATATGATCCGCGACAACAGCAAGTGCGTGCTCTGCCGCCGCTGTGTCGCCGCCTGCGACAATCAGGCGATCAGCGTCATCGGCGCGAACGCCCGTGGCTTCGATACCCACATCGGCTCCCCGTTCGAGCTGCCGCTTTACGATTATTCCTGCGTTTCCTGCGGTCAGTGCATCGTTGCCTGCCCCGTGGGCGCGCTCTATGAGAAGGACGACACCGCGAAGGTGTTCGCCGCGATCGCCGATCCCGAGAAGTTCGTCGTGGTCAGCACCGCGCCGTCCATCCGCGTCACCCTCGGCGAAGCCTTCGGCAATCCGGTCGGCACCAACGTGACCGGCAAGATGGCCGCGGCCCTGCGCCGCCTGGGCTTCGACAAGGTGTTCGATACCGATTTCGCCGCCGACCTGACGATCATGGAGGAGGCAAACGAGCTGATCGAGCGCGTTTCCAACGGCGGCACGCTGCCGATGATCACCTCCTGCTCGCCCGGCTGGGTCAAATACTGCGAGCATTATTTCCCGGAGCAGCTTGACCACCTTTCCAGCTGCAAATCTCCGCAGCAGATGTTCGGCGCGACGATCAAGACCTGGTATGCCAAGAAGATGGGCATCGACCCGAAGAATATCGTCAACGTGAGCGTCATGCCCTGCACCGCGAAGAAATTCGAATGCGGCCGTGACGATCAGTCCGCGAGCGGCTATGCCGATATCGACATTGCGATCACCACGCGCGAGCTGGCCCGCATGATCGAGACCGCGGGTCTGAACTTCAATCTCCTGCCCGACGAGCCGTTTGACAACCCGCTGGGCGAAGGCACCGGCGCGGGCGTCATCTTCGGCGCAACCGGCGGCGTGATGGAGGCGGCGCTGCGCACGGCAGTGGAAACGCTGACCGGCGAAACGCTTGAAAACGTCGACTTCACCGAGGTGCGCGGCACGCAGGGCATCAAGGAAGCCACCTATAACGTGGCCGGCCTCGAGATCAAGGTCTGCGCAGCCAGCGGCCTGAAAAATGCGCAGAAGGTCATGGAAGAGATCAAGGCGGGCACCTCGCCCTACACCTTCATCGAGATCATGGCCTGCCCGGGCGGCTGCGTCAACGGCGGCGGTCAGCCCACCCAGCCCGCGTCCGTGCGCAACTTCACGGATCTCAAGGGCATCCGCGGCAAGGCGCTGTATGAAGCGGATAAGGATCTGCCGCTGCGCAAATCCCATGAGAGCGAAGCGATCAAGCTGGTCTATGACGAATTCTTCGGCAAGCCCGGCAGCCACGTCGCCCATGAGGTGCTGCATACCAAGTACGTCAAGCGCGGCCTTTATAAATAATAGTATAGGATCATGGAAAGGAGCGTGCCGCAAGACACGCTCCTTTTGACGGTAGAACGTATGAATCTGAAGCTGCTGCTGAAAAAGGGCAGGGGACTGCTCAAATATCTGGCGCGGGCGCTGGTTTTCTGCCTGCCTGCGGTGTACATTGCGTATCTGATCTATCTGCTTGTGATTGCCGGCATGGCGATCGGCGGCGCGCAGCCGCAGGCGGTGCTGGACTCCGCCTTTTCCGGGCTGCTTGGGATCACGACGGGGATCTATCTCCTGCTCGCGTTCTGCGGATTCCTGCTGGGGCTGGATCTGATCGTCTTTCGCCGCACGGCGCAGGAGACTGCGATTCTGAACCTGATCCTGCAGGCCGGCATGGTGCCGGTTGCGCTGTTCGGCGGGATTCTTTACGGCGTCGCGATGATTCCGCCCGTGGTGTCGGCGGGGTTTCTGGCCATCCTGTCCGTTCCGGTGATCGTGCCGGCCGGCCATTTGCTGCTGGCTGCGATCCTGATCCCCGGGCTGCAGACGATCGGCGCGGCGATCCGCCTGCGCCGGCTGAAAGCGATTTCCATCGGCGCTATGCTGCTGATGCTGCTGACCGCAAGCACCTTTGTGATTGCGCCCGTGCTGGCGCTGCTCACGACGCTGGCGGTGCTGCGCCCGCAGCGGTTCCCGCGTCTGGCGCGCATGATCGTGCCGCGAAAAGGAGAGGAAACGAATGGATCTACTATTTGATTTGCTTGGAAGCATGATTCCTCATGTGCTGTTCGGCGGCCTCGGACTCGCCGCGCTGATCTGGGGTCTGCTTTATCTCACCGGGAAAAAAGAGGTCAACAACGCCATGCGCAATTTGCATGGGAAATATCTTTTCTCCAAAGAGAAGGACTGGCGGTTTGACCGCATTACGCGACTCTACGGCGTCGCGTTCACAGTCTGCGGCGGCTGCCTCCTGCTGTCGATCCCGCTGGAGCTGCTGCTCGGCCTGCGCGCAGCGGAAATCGCCGCCGGCGCCGGCATTGCGGCGCTGCTGATCGCCGAAGTTCTTCGCATGACCTCAAAACGGTATTATTGGTAATGAAACGAAAAGAAGCGCCCCTGTAAAGC
>JAFWCS010000320.1 GCA_017534365.1 Clostridia bacterium
TAATCATTCCCTGAAATCGAACGAAACGCCAGAGGCGGTCAAGACCGCGCTGATGGATTATTATCTGAACGAGGCGCCGTTTGCCGTTCAGATGTCCGGCGTGAAGAAGGAATATCGCCTTGGCCAGTTCAGCAGCGGCACACTCGTGAATGATCTCAAAAGCTGGTGGGCGCTCAAACATGGCCGGGACGATCCGAACTCCAAGATCGAAAACAACGGCCGCGTGATCAGCAACGACCGGTTTCTGGCGCTCGACGATATCAATCTGACGATCCGGCACGGAGAAACGGTGGGGCTCATCGGCGCGAACGGCGCAGGAAAATCCACGCTCCTCAAGCTCCTCTCGCGCGTCACCGCGCCGACCGAAGGGCGGATCGAAATCTACGGACGCGTCGCTTCCATGCTGGAGGTCGGCACCGGATTCAACCGCGAGCTGACCGGGCGTGAAAATATCTATATGAACGGCACGATCCTCGGCATGACCAAAAGCGAGATCGACCGGAAGCTGGATGCCATCGTGGACTTTTCCGAGATCGGCCGGCATATCGATACGCCGGTCAAGCGCTATTCCTCCGGCATGTATGTCAAGCTGGCCTTTGCTGTCGCCGCAAATCTGGATGCCGAGATCATGATCATGGATGAGGTGCTCGCGGTCGGCGACATGGCGTTTCAAAAGAAATGCATTGATAAAATGCGCGGCATTGAAGAGGAGCACGGCAAAACGATCCTCTATGTTTCTCATAATATGGATACGATCAGGCGCCTGTGCGAGCGCTGCATCGTACTCAACAAGGGAAAGATCATTTTTGACGGCCCGGCGAACGAAGCCATCGCGCTGTATATGGGCGTCAACAAGTCGTTTTCCTCCCGCTATGAGTATCCGGAATCCTGTCACAAGCGCTATCACGGCCGCAAAGCCCTCATTGAATCCGCGGAGTTTCCGGCCTCCTTCGGCGGACAGCTGCCGGAGAATGAAACGCTTTCGTTCCAAGTCGCCGTCTGCGGCAGGCTGGATCTCAAGGAGATGTATCTACGTCTGGAGATCGTCAATTCCTTCGGCGCTGTGGTCGGCGTCATGAATTCCGCGCAGGGCGTCCCGCTCAGAAAAAACGAAGTCACGCAGATCGGCGTTGTGATGGACAGTGCGCATCTCGCGCCGGGCAATTATCAAGTGAATATCGTTGCCGATTCCTATACGGAGTCCGGCGAATGGATGATGCTTGATACCGTCGAGAGCGCCTTTGCGCTTGAGATCGCCTATCATTCCGCCGGCGTGCAGGAGCAGCATGCGCATTGGTTTTCGGTCTGGAACAGCAGCATCCATCTCAGGCCGCTGCAGATTGCCGAGATGTGAGGTGCTGACGATGGAGAAAGAAATCAAAAAACTGATCCGGCACACGGTGATTGAGCCCAAAAAACTGCTGCATCTGAATTTCGGCGAGCTTTGGAAATACAGAGATCTGATCACGTTGTTTGTGAAAAAAGATTTCTCTTTGATTTACAAGCAAACGATCCTCGGTCCGCTGTGGGTGTTTCTGAATCCGCTGATCACGACCGTGATCTATACCGTCGTGTTCGGCGGGATCGCCAATATTTCAACGAACGGCGTGCCGAAAATCCTCTTTTATATGGCGGGCAATACGCTGTGGACCTTCTTTTCCGATTCGATCAGCAAGACGGCGAATACGTTTAAGGATAACGCGCAGGTCTTCGGAAAAATTTATTTCCCGCGCCTGACGCGCCCGATCGCGCTTGTGATCTATACCGGGATCAATTACGTGTTTCAGCTGCTGATGTTTGTGCCCGTCTGGATCTATTATATCGCGCGCGGCGCAACGCAGCCGAACTGGGCCTGCATGTGGGCGCTGCCTGTGGTCCTCTTGTTTATGGCGGCCATGGCGCTCGGCTGCGGACTGATCGTCAGCTCGATCACGATCAAATACAGAGATATGGCGATCGTGATCACCTTCGCCGTGAAGCTCTGGATGTATGCTACGCCCGTCGTTTATCCGATGACGGAGGTCAAAAACGATCTGCTGCGCAGGCTCATTGCCTGCAACCCCGTCACGCAGCCGATGGAGCTTTATCGTTTTATCCTCCTCGGGGAAGGGCGCCTCTCGCCCGGCGGGATTCTGTGGTCGGCGGCGTTTGCCGTGCTGGTCCTCCTGCTTGGAATGATGTATTTCAACAAAGTGGAAAAGACATTTATGGATACAATTTAAAACAGAAAGCGGGCGCCTTCGATGCATATCGGAGGCGCCCGGTATTATGTTCGATCATTTAAGGATGGCAGTTGCCGCAGGGGGAATAGCCTTTCGCGATGATTTCGTCGCGCGATTCATTGGATTCGGCATAGTTGTGCGGCGCAATTCTTTTGACGCTTTTGCACGTCGGCTTATGCCGGATTTGCAAAGGGCCAGTTTAATCTTCTGGACAACTTGAAGCTCGGGTATTCCGGAACAAAAGAAGGAATGCAGCAGCTTCTTTCAGATGCTGAGAAGCTTTCCGGCAAAAAGTTCGACTTGGGCAATTACGCCGATATCGTCGAAGCAATTCACGTCGTGCAAGAGGAGATGGGGATTGCAGGCGCAACGGCAGAAGAAGCAAGCGCGACAATTCAAGGTTCTGTTTCAGCGACGAAATCTGCCTTTGACAACTTAATCACAGGCCTTGCGAATCCAGACGCGGATATAACGCAGCTTGTCGATAATCTGTTCGAATCGGCAATAAATGTCGTTGAGAATATCGGGCCTGTCGTCGAAAATGTGCTCGAAGCCTTGCCGGGGCTGGTTGAAGACTTCTCGATTGAGCTGGGAGAATTGCTCGATGGTGATTTGCTGCAAGGGTTCGCAGAGAAGATACCGGAGCTATTTTCCAACATTGTATCAGCGATCGGGCAGGAATTGCCATCTATTTTATCGGCTGGCGGATCGCTGCTTATGGCTCTGGTTGAAGGATTCACGCAGAACATCGACAGCATCATCGAATCGATCATCTGGATGGTACATCTGATGGTAGAGGAATTCCAGGGCGGAGATACGATTTCAAAGCTTGTGCAAGCCGCATTTGACATCGTAAACGCCCTGGCCGGCGGATTGATCCAAATGGCGCCCGAGCTAATTAAAGGGGCGGTCGCGTTAATTTCGGAGCTGGCGCTATCTCTGACAAAGCCGGAAAATCTCCAGCAATTGATCACAACGGCGCTTGATTTGACTTTGACGCTGGTCGATGCTTTAATTTCAAACGCGCCGCAGCTTGTATCTGCGGCAATTGAAATGGCAAAGCAGATAGCCGAGGCAATCTTCACCTATGATTGGTGGAGCGTCGCAAAGAAGATATTCAATTCGATCAAAGACGCGATCAAGAATCTGATCAAAAGCTTCGGCGGCGGAAATGATGATGACAATCCGGGGCACGCCGGCGGCATCGGCTTTGTGCCGAAAGATGATTATAACGCCATCCTTCACCGTGGTGAGCGCGTGCTGACAGCTGCGCAGAATGAGCAGTACAGCAGCGGCATGAGTGCTGAGCAATATGAACGCCTTGACCGGCGTCTGAGCTCCATCGAGCGCGGATTGAACAACGTCTCCAACACAACGGTCGTTGAAAACAACTTCACCGGATCTGCCGGGCGCGTTGCGCGGGCGCTGGAGCCGGAGGTCAAGCGCGAGCAGATCCGCCGCACGGCGTTCAAAGAGAAACGAGGTACCGCATGATGTTAATGATCGACGGCGTGAACTGGGGCGAGAAGGTGCTGGTGGACAACCTGCACCTTGTCGCGAATTTAGTCGTGAAAAATGCAGTTGAAACCCAAAACAGCAAGAAACACTATTATCCGATAGGAACGGAATATTCCTATGAAGCAGAGATCTATCGTGGGGAATCCATGACAGATGCGGAGTGGGAAGACTTCTTTCTGAAGCTTTGCGAGCCTGTTGATTTTCACGACGTCGAGCTGCCATTTGGCCTGAATGGCAAGCAAAGCTTTCGCGCGCATATCGAAACTGTCGAAAAAGATCTGGAAGATTATGTTTACGGAATGTTCAGGTGGAGCAATCACGTAACAGTGACATTCACGCCGGAAGAACCGCAAAGGAGGGCTGAATAAATGCCGAAGCTGATTGCATCACATCCGACATTTGCCCCGATCACCGCGGAAGCAACCGACTCTGTCGCGCCGACGCTCGGCACGGCGAACTTGATCGCAAACATGGTCAGCATCTCGGTTGCAGAGCAGTGGCAACAGCTCTCTCCGCTTGCGGGCGGCGTTTCAATCTTTCAGAATGCAACGATCTCGCTGAGCACGACCGGCATTCCGGCATATGCGGCGGCGAACGTCTTCGGCGCTGAGCTGGACGGCAATCATCTGACAGATGCAGTTTTCGCCGGTAAGATGGGCAGTCTCTTTTTTATCGAGGGCGAATTTGACCGGGAAGGTCTGCGCTATGTCCTCAACTGGATCCGGCGGTGCATCTTTGCGCCGCCGCCGGAATCCAGCGTCGCCAAAGGCGGCGGTGACGTCACGCTGACGAATCCCGCCTTTACCGGCCGCGCATTTAAAGACGCATCCGGGCGCTGGCGGGAGCGGTGGTATTTCGGCACGCCGCAGGAGGCGCTTGCGGCGCTGCGTGAAAGGTCGGGATTGACATGACCGAGCTCATTATCGAAAACTATACGCCATATGCAGCGCGAAACGCCACGGCACCGGGCGCTGGATCTTCGGCATATATGCATGCCGGGGACATCTGCAACGCGGAGGTCCGCGACAACATTCCGAATTTTGCGACGCTTGACATGGTCGACGGGATCAACCTTCTTGACGATTCTCTTGTATTCGCGAAAGACGGCGACAACCTAGGGTATATCTCGGCGACGGTCAGCGATTTCGAAGGCGCTATCGATCAGGTCATCACGGTCGAGCTTGCGAACGGCTACTACGACGTCGAGAAGATCACCATGCGCTGGCACAAGCGCCCTTGCACGGTCTATCGCCTGACGCTGACGAAGGACGGCTCCGGCGTTTCGTCGATCATGGTATCTGACCGGATCTGCGACGTCAGCGAGCTGGTGCATGTGATCGAGATGCCGGCGACTGATATCAACGGCCTGACGATCGAGGTGCTGCGCACGGCAAACAGCCATCAGCTGGTCATGCTGACGGGCGTCGATTTCGGCGAGGATATATCAATCACAGAATTTATAGACCCGCCGGAGATCTATCACGAGGTCAGCATGGATTACACCGACGCGCCTGCGTCAACGATGGATTTCACCGCGATCATCCCGGACGGCGCAGTGCCGAAGGCGGGGCAGGTCATCTATGCATACGCCAACGGCCGGATCTTCGGCAAGTTTCGCGCAGAAGAGATCGAGCGGCAGGGGCGCGACATCTACGCGGTCCAGTGCAACGACGATCTGACAATGCTCGAAAATCTGCCGCTGCCGTTGGAATTCACGGAACGTCGCTATGAAGACGGCGAGATCGAGCCGAGCGACGACTGCGCGCTGATCGCTGCGGCGGCCGGCATCGTGATCGATCCACCGATCGACAACGGCGCGCGGAAGCGCATGCGCGGCTTCCCGGTTTTGGACGACAACTGCCGGCAGCATCTCGCGCGGATGTGCTGCTTCCCCTTCACCGAATCGAGATACGGATGCGGCAACTATATCAGCACCTCCATGTCGCGGCATCTGCATTTTTTCGGTAACAGGAGAACACGCAAAACGATCACGGCAGATCGGATCCTCGGCGACGCAATCTTAAAACCGATGCGCGCGCCGGCAAAAGCGATCCTGACGAGATACACCGGCA
>JAFWCS010000321.1 GCA_017534365.1 Clostridia bacterium
ATGAAAAAACAGTTTGTTTTCAAACGATCCAACAAAGGCATTGACGCAAAAATCAGACGCACGGCGGCGGGGCTGCTTGCGCTGCTTCTGCTGATCTGCGCCGCGCCGCCGGCGGCAATCGAATGGTTTTCGGCAAAAGCGCAGGCCGCCGCCCCGACAAGCGGCGAATGCGGGGCAGCGGTCACATGGAGCTATGATCCGGCTGCCCGGGCGCTGACGATCGGCGGCACGGGCGCCATGCAGGATTACGGATCGGCCCGGCTGCTCGAAGGTGGACCGTCCGTTACGACCGCACCTTGGCGACCGTTTTATCATGAAATGCAGACGGTTGTGATCGGCGACGACGTGACAAGCATCGGAAATTCTGCGTTTTTCGGCTGCGACGGCATCACGCATCTGACGCTCGGAACCGGCGTCACCCGCATTGGCAGCAATGCGTTCGCGGGCTGCGCCGCCTTGCCGGAGATCGCGATTCCCTCCGCTGTCACAGCCGTTGACCGGCTGGCGTTCTCCGGCTGCACCTGCCTGACAAACGTAAAGATCGACGACCTTGCCGCGTGGTGCCGGATCGCATTTGCGGGGACCTATGCCAATCCGCTTTTCTATGCGCACCGGCTGTGCCTGAACGGCGCGGCGCTGCAAAGCCTCACGATCCCGGACGGCGTCACAAGCATCGGAAATTATCAATTCTGCGGCAGCGAAGCGCTGACGGACGTCACCATTCCGGCGTTCGTCACGGACATCGGCCACGGCGCGTTTCGCGGCTGCACGGGGCTGTCAGCCGTCACGATTCCGGACAGCGTCACCAGCGTCGGGCAGGGCGCGTTTTCCGATTGCACCGGCCTGCGCGACGTTTCTGTCGGGGCGGGGGTCACAAGCATTTCCAACGCCATGTTTTCCGGCTGCACGGGGCTGACGGACGTGCCTGCCGGCAGCGGCGTCACGCGCATCGAGGACAACGCCTTCGCCGATTGCACCGGGCTGACCTCCATTGCCATGCCGGTCGGCGTGACCTTCATCGGCAGTCGGGCGTTCGCCGGCTGCGCCGGTGCTGTGCGCATCGCTATCCCGGCCGGCGTGACGGCCGTGGAAACCGAAGCGTTCGCCGGCTGTATCCGCGTGACTGAGATCACGGTTGCCGCGGAGAATCCCGTTTACCGCAGCGCCGGAAACTGCATCATCCGAACCGCCGGCAACGAGCTGACGGCCGGCTGCAAAGCGAGCGTGATTCCGGCGGACGGCAGCGTCACGCGCATCGGGGACAACGCCTTTGCCGGTTGCACCGGGCTGACCTCCATTGCCGTGCCGGCCGGCGTCACCTTCATCGGCAGCCGGGCGTTCGCCGGCTGCGCGGGGCTGACGGAGATCGCGCTCCCGGAGAGTGTCACAGGCATCGGCGTCGCCGCCTTTGAAAACTGCACCGGCCTGACAAGCATGTCCGTGCCGGGCGGCGTTTCGGCGATCAGCGCCAATATGATGAAAGGATGCACGGCGTTGACAAGCGTCGCCATCCCGGACGGTGTGACGACGATCGGCGAATTCGCGTTCCGCGACTGCAGCGGGTTGACGGGTATCTCTATTCCGGACAGCGTTGAAAGCATCGGCGATCAGGCGTTCAACGGCTGCGCTTCGCTCGCGGAGATCACGATCCCGCACAGCATCACGAGCATCGGCGTGCGGGTATTCTATGGCTGCGCGGGCGCGACGCGCCTTTCGATCCCGGACGGCGTTGAAAGCATCGGGGACGAAGCGTTTCTGGGGTGCGCCGCGCTGACGAGCGTCACGATCCCGGCAAGCGTCACGCACATCGGCGCAGCGGCGTTCGGCGGCTGCCACGCTTTGACCAGCCTCAACGTCGCAGCGGAAAATCCAGTCTATCACAGCGCGGGCAACTGCGTGATCCATACAAAAAACAAGCAGCTGATCCAGGGCTGCAGCGCCAGTGTGATCCCGGCAGACGGCAGCGTCATAGAGCTTGGTTTCCGGTCGTTTTTCTGTGTTTCGTCGCTGACGGAGATCCCGATCCCCGCCTGCATTCGATGGATCAGAGCGCAGGCATTCTACGGCTGTACCGCGCTGACAAGCGTCGTTTTCGAAAACGCGCCGGATTGCATCGCCGCGCACACGTTTGAAAATTGCGTCGGTCTGACGCGCATCACGCTGCCTGACAGCGTGAAAACGATCGAAAGCGCCGCGTTCCGGGGCTGCGCCGGTCTGACGCGCGTCGGCATCCCGCGCAGTGTGACACGCATTGAGAAAGGCGCGTTTTTCGGATGCAGCGCCCTCGCGGACGTGGATTACGGCAGCACAAGGCAGAATTGGAACGCCATTGAAATCAGAGAGGAAAATGACCCGCTGTTTTCAGCGGCTCTGCACTTCAACGACGCTTTCTATACAGTGACGTTTCTGGTGAACGGCGCGGTGTATCAGTCCGATGCGCTCCATGCCGGCGACCGTGTGCCGGAGCCGGAAGATCCCGTCGCTGCGGGCTACAGCTTTTATGACTGGACGCCGCAAATCCCCTTTGCAATGCCGGAAAGGGACCTCACCTTCACGGCCGTGTTTGAACCGATCACCTACTATGCAATTTTCATGGCGGACGGCAGGCAGGTCGGAGAGAAGCTGCCTTACACGGTGGAAACCGCAAGCATCACGCCGCCTGACGTGCCCGAAAAGGCGGGCTACACAGGCACATGGGAGACTTACACACTCGCCGTTGGCGGTGTAACAGTCAACGCGGTATATACGAAGAATCAGACCTCGCCGACAATCAAGATCAAGAACTTCACGGCAACAAAATCAGTGGATTATAAAACCACCGTGACCTTCGCGGCGATCAAAAGCAGTGCGCCGGCAGGCGCAACGATCCACTGGTTCATCGATGGCCGCGACGTCGGCGCCGGCGAAACTTACACCGTTGAGCATGCGAAGGCAGATTACACCGTGCAGTGCAAACTGATGCAGGGCGGCACCGTGCTTGCGGAATCCGAGGTCGAGACGGTCAAGGTCAACGCCGGCTTTTTCGCCCGCCTGATCGCGTTTGTCCGCAGCCTGTTCCGGCGCCTCCCCGTGATCACGCAGGCGATCAAAAAAGCCCTGTAAAAATCGAAAACCCAACACCGCAGCGCAGCCGCCCGGAAGTTTCCGGGCGGTTGTTGCGTTTCCGCCATTCAGAAAAAACCCGAAGGACTGCGCGCGGAAAAACGGTTTCCGAAACAGGCGAACGATCTCTCCGCCTCGCCGGCGCGGCAATTTTTCATCATTTTTCATATTGCGGCGGAAATTGCGCATACTATCCGCGAAACCAAAACGAAGGAGAAGGAGAAATGAAGGCAACCGGAATTGTTCGCAGGATCGACGACCTCG
>JAFWCS010000322.1 GCA_017534365.1 Clostridia bacterium
CGTCGCCGGTCATGGCGGTCACGTAGCCCTTCTTTTGCCAGGCGTTGACGATGCGGGTCTTGTGCTCGGGCTGCACGCGGGCATAGACGTGAACGGTCTCCACGATCTTTTCGAATTCCTCGTCGCTGAATTTGTCGAGCTCCGCGCCCATCATCGCTCTGTCATCGCCGCTCAGAATGCCGAGCTCCTTGGCAATGGCGGTTGCGGTGTTGATGTGGTCGCCGGTGATCATCACGGGCGTGATGCCGGCGGAACGGCATTCCTCGATCGCGGCCTTGACTTCGGGGCGGATCGGATCGATCATGCCGACAAGGCCGATGAAGACCAGGTCGTTTTCACAGCCCTCGGGCGTGTATTCAGACAGCTCCGTGGGGTACGTTTTATATGCGCAGGCAAAGACGCGCAGCGCGCGGTTGCCCATTTCGTTATTCTTCTCCATCACGCGGGCAACGGCCTCGTCCGTGAGCGGCACGGCCTTGCCGCCCTGCAGGATGTAGCTGCACTTTTTAAGGATCTCGTCGGGGGCGCCCTTGGTGTACTGCGTGACGGTGTCATTCACAAGGTGGATCGTGCTCATCATCTTGCGGCCGGAATCAAAGGGGATCTCGCCGATTCTGGGGTTCTCGGCAACCAGATCTTTTTTGCGCAGGTCCTTTGTGGCGGCGAAATTGATCAGCGCGACTTCGTCCGGCTCGCCGGTCTGGGTGCCGTCGTCGTTGACCTCGGCGTTCGTGCACAGCGCCATGGCGCGCGCAAGCAGCATTTCGTCATCCGCGGACTGATCCACGACGGTCATCACATTCTGAGTGAGGGTGCCGGTCTTATCGGAGCAGATGATCTGCGTACAGCCGAGGGTTTCCACCGCCGTCATCTTTCGGATGATCGCGTTTCGTTTTGACATATTCGTTACGCCGATCGCCAGAACGATGGTCATGACCGCGACCAGACCCTCCGGGATCGCCGCAACGGCCAGCGCGATTGCGGTGATGAAGCTGTTGAGCGCGAGATCCAGGAATTCAGGACGCTGCGCCGCGAGGAAATATTTGGTGATGATGTCGAACGCAAAGATGAAAACGCAGACGCCGACCACGATTTTCGTCAGGATCTTCGAGAGCTGCTCCAGCTTGATCTCAAGCGGCGTTTTGCCGTCCTCGGCCAGAGAAATGGCGTTCGCGATCTTGCCCATTTCCGTGTCCATGCCGGTCGCGGTGACGATCGCCTTGCCGCGGCCGAAGACAAGGGTGGAGCCCATGTAGGCCATGTTCTTGCGGTCGCCGAGGGTGATGTCGTCGCCGCTTTCGAGCATCAGCGCATTGACCAGCTTGTTGACGGGCACGGATTCGCCCGTGAGCGCGGCTTCCTCGATCTTCATGCTGTTGCATTCGATGATGCGGCAGTCCGCGGGAATGGAATCGCCTGCGTCGAGCACGATCACGTCGCCGACAACGAGATCCTCGCTCTTGATATGCACAAGCTTCCCGTCGCGCAGCGTTTTCGTCATGGACGCCGACATTTCCTGCAGCGCTTCAATGGCTTTTTCCGCTTTGCTTTCCTGCACGACGCCGAGCACGGCGTTGACGATGACGACGAAGAGGATGATAAAGGTGTCGGTGGGCACGGTGAACTTGAATGTGCCGGTCGAGAACATATCCGTCACGGCGTTGACAACGGCCGCGACAAGCAGGATGATGATCATCGGGTCCTTCATCTGATCAAAGAAGCGCTTGATGATGGATTGCTTTTCCGCCTCTTTGAGCTTGTTTTTTCCGTTGACGCCGAGCCGCCGTTCCGCCTCGGCGGAGGTCAGACCTTCTGCCGAGCTGCCGACTCCTTTATAAACGGCGTCGAGCTGCTCCAGATAATACTTCATGCAGTTCCTTCCTTTCGTTTGAATTCCCTCATCCTTTGAATTCCGTAATATGATGAAAAAAACCTTTGACAGAGAACAGTGCCTCTGCCAAAGGTCTTGCTTCCAACGGATCGGGCGATCGCCAGGCCGAAGCCGGTTGTTGACGATCTGCGCAGGCGCCCGGCGCCTGCAAGCTACTCCCCTTTAACTTGACGGCATTATCATATCATAACCCGCGGGGTTTGTCAAATGCTTTTTTTGCCTGCGCCTGCTCAGTGGATCAGCCGGAGCGAGAGCGCCAGCAGACACTGACCGATATAATACAGATATAGATTCGCCTTCTGCAGCCGCAGATCCTTCTCTTTGCGGAAGAAGGAAACGCACAGCACCAGATCCGACGCGGCGAAGCAGACGGCGCCCACGCGCAGCGTCAGCGTGGAAAACAGCTGCATTACCGCGCCGCCGCCGACCGCCGCAGCCACGGAAAACGCCAGGCAGCACATGGTCAGCAGCATCCAGGCATAGAGCGCGATCGGCAGGGCGAGCAGCCCCATTTTCAGCTTGCAGATGAAAAACAGCGCTGCAATCACGACTGCGTCCAGCGCCAGCGCGAGCAGCAGGATATTGCGCAGGAACGCGCCGTTTTCCGGGCGCAGCGCGGTGTATTTTCGATAAAACGCCAGCGCGAACAGCACGTGTCCGCCGAGGAAGAACAGGCCGCCCAGGCCGTAATTGACGGCGAGGTTGCCCAGCTTCGGCCAGCAGTGCAGGAAGAGATCGCCGAGGAATGCGCAGCCGAAGGCGAGCAGCATCCACCGCGCATACGGCGTTATGCCTTCGCCGCCGGCCAGGCATGCAAAGAGCGCTGCCAGGCAGAAGCAGGCGGAGCACAGGAGCTTGCCGGAAAGGGTCTTCGCGCTCAGCGGGCACTGCGATTCCATGATCCGGACGTAGCGGCGCAGGGTGAAGCTTTCCGCACACAGGCAGAGAACGGAGAATAAATTAAACAGTTTCATCATCATGCAGAATACAGCGTGCCGAGGCTTTGTGTGAGCGTGCGGCAGATGCTTTGATATAAATAGGTTTCATAAGCTCCCTTGTCGGCAACGCTGATCGAAACGCTGCCGTTCTGAACGCTGGGGAAGACCTTGCGCTGCTCGCCGGTCAGGCGGATACGGTCTGTTTCCGTGTAGCCGTTGGCCAGCACGGTATTCATTACCGCGCGCAGATCGGCGCATTCTCCCTGCGTTTCCTTGATCAGATAGTTGAGCAGATAACAGTTTTCGGCGTTCTCCATGCTGTCGGCAAACGCGATGACCTGCGCATTCTGCGCTTCCCACGCGTCGACCTTCGCCCGCTCGTCCACCACGGTGAAGGCGGGGTTGCGCCCGTTTTCGCTTTTGGTATAAAGGCGGTTGATCTCGCCGAAGACGTCCATCATCGAAAGCACGGTCGGCCGCAGACGATCGTAATCATCCAGCAGATCCAGCAGCAGGCCCGTGCGGTTGCGCACTTCCTCGGCCTGCGTTTTTATTTTGGCATCCAGCGCGTCGCCGTTGCAGAGCGCGTCCGCCCGTGAGAACCAGCCCTCGACCGTGTCGCGGTCAAAATCGGCCAGCAGGGCGGGGTAGCCGCTGTTGATGTCCAGCCGCAGGTCGATATAATCGCCGAGCGCCTGCGCCCGGCTCCCGGCCGCATGGCTGATCGTGTAGGCGGCGGAGCGGTAATCGCTCTTGCGCATCTCGCGCTTTGCCGCCGCGCAGAGCAGCGGGTTGCGCAGCGCAAAAATGCCGATGAGCACGGCCAGAAGCGCGCAGAGCACCAAGACCGTCACGACAAGGGGATTCCTTGCCGGGCGGCCGGTTTCACCGGATGCGGTTGGTCTGCGTGCTGTCATAGCGTGCTCCTGTGGTTGCTGTTATTGTTTCATCGTGCCGAGAAGCGGCATGTCGATGATCTTATCCAGCTGCCCCATCGCTTTGGCCCCGAGGCTGCCGAGCAGCGGGGAGGGCATGGCGGAGGCAACGGTGCCTTTCAGATTGTCTGCCAGCCGGGTGATCGGCGGGTTGCTTTCCGGATAGACCGTGACGCTGCTGCCTTTGAAGACGAGCGTCAGCCGGCGTTCGGAGATGGATTCGAGCGGCCGCATCCGGATCTCCAGCGTGTCCGGCGCGGTCCAGGCCGCCGAGGAAACGGCGGTGAAATCGATGCCCGCCGCGCGGATGCGGCTTTCGCGGTTCGCGCCGTCCATGCCGCAGAGGATGACGTTGTGATTCCTGCCCTCATCCCACGCGAGGGTACAGGTATCCTCACTGAAATCCAGCACCAGATTGTTGATGTTGCCGCCGCGGTCCGCCGACATATAAACGATGGCGATCGGCAGCATGGAGAGCGGCCAGCCCGCCGCGTTGAGCAGGGGATTCTGCCGGAGCTTGATGACCTTGCCCTTGATGAATTCTTCCAGCACGCTGCGCGGCAGCGCGGGCAGCGGCTCGAGCGGAGAGAGCGTCAGCTCCTTGCGGGGCACGGCGTCCTCCGGCTTTTTGCGGCTTTTCTCGATAAAAGCGGCGGGAAAATGGCGGAACAGGCAGTCGCGCGTCTTCTGCTCGTCGATTTCGCTTGCGGTCATGACGACCACCGCGTTGTAATCTTCAAATACGATGCCGAACTGCGAAAACATGCCGTCCGCGCGGTAGCTGTGTTCCAGCGCGTTGCGCCAGAAGAAATAGCCGTAGCCCCAATGGGAATCCGCGAGCGCGTCCGGGCGTTCGTTTTCCACCTGCTTTGCGCCGGCCTGCGCCGCGTACCAGGCGGGAATCACCTGCTGCCCGGCATAGACGCCGCCCTGCGCAAGGCAGAGCATGAAGCGCGCGAGCTCCTCCGTCGTGACGAACAGACCCCAGCCGCCGGCCTCCAGCCCGTCGGGATCGCTTTCCCAGAACGGCGTGCGCTCGA
>JAFWCS010000323.1 GCA_017534365.1 Clostridia bacterium
GTCGACGAGGTGGATCTCCTCACCCGGCGGCTGGAGCTGCAGGTCTATCACGAAACGGGCGTGATCCTCACGGGCGTGGGCGTCTATTCCTTTAACACGGCGGACGACGACGCGGCGCGCCTGCGCAACGAGGTGACGCATCTGGTCATGGCGCACGAATGGGCGCTGCAGCTGCACGGCTTCCATGCGGATACGAAGGCGAAAACCATGCGCTTCGACGTGGTGTTCAGCTTCGATATCCACCCGCGCGAGGGCCTGCATCTGCTGCAGGAGGAGCTGGCGGCCGCCTTCCCGGACTATCAGATCCAGATCACGCCCGACGTGGACGTGACGGATTGACCGGGCGGCGAAAAATCAACAGAATCACTAAAAAGCGAGCCTGCGCCGGAAGCGCAGGCTCGCCTTTATTATATCTGGTTTTCTTTTATTTATACAGCGGGCCGTAAGCGGCGCAGGCGCGGAAATCCGCAGCCTCGCGGTCCTTCGTGCCGAAAGCGCCCCAGCTGGCCGGGCGGAAGATCTTCTCCTCCGGCACGTTGTGCAGCGCGACGGGGATGCGCAGGATCGAGGCGAGCGTGATCAGATCGGCGCCGACGTGGCCGTAGCTGATCGCGCCGTGGTTGGCGCCCCAGTTGTTCATCAGGTCGTAGGCGGAGTTGAAAGGATCGCCGCCCACGCCGTCACAGCGCGGGGTGAACCAGGTGCAGGGCCAGGTGTAGTCCGTGCGCTTCCAGAGGGTATCGGACACCTCGTCCGGCAGCGCGACGGTCCAGCCCTCCGCGATCTGCAGCACGGGGCCGAGGCCCTTGACGATGTTCAGACGGATCATCGTCGCCGGCATTTCCGCACGGGTCAGGAAGCGGGAGGAATAGCCGCCGCCGCGGAAATAGCCGAGGTCGGCGCTGCACCATTCGGTCGCCTTGAGCGCCTTGCCGATATCCTCCTCCGTCATCTCATACCAGGGCTTGATCACGCCGTTGCCGGCCGCGTCCTTGACCTCGCCGCAGGCATCCAGGCAGCAGGCGCCGGAATTGATCAGATGGATGAAGCCGTCCGCTTCCTTCGCGTGGCCTTCGATCTCATAGCCGGTCACGCGCTTGACGGAGTCGCCGCTCCAGTAGGTGCGCACGTCCGCAAACATCTGGGCGCGGTTGGTCAGGAGCTTGAGCAGCAGCATGCTCAGGCCGTTGAGCGTATCGTTCTCGGTCGCGAACGCATAAGGCTCGCGCGCGCCGTTCCAGTCGAAGGAGGTGTTGAGAATGGCTTCGGCAAAGTCGGCGTTCGGATAGAAATCCGTCCACTGACGCTGCCCCTGGAAGCCGCCGGCGATCGCGTTGTGGCCGACCGTTTCTTCCTTCCAGGGATCGGGCAGCTTCGGGTTGCCGTTCATCAGATCCTTGATGATGCAGGCCATCTTGACGCTGAATTCCCAGTCCTTCTCTTTCTCTTCAGCGCTCTTTTTCGCAAAGTCGGGGTTCTTGTCCCAGCCCTCGGGGCAGTTCGCCTTCGTCCAGGCGAGGGCCTTCTGATATTCTTCCTCGTCATAGATGCCCTGGGTCATGCGGCGGATGATCTCCACCTCGTCGACGGATTCCACACGCATGCCGAGATATTCCTCGATGAAATCAGGATCGATCGTCGAGCCGGCGATGCCCATGCAGATCGAGCCGATCTGCAGATAGGATTTGCCGCGCATCGTAGCGGCGGCGATCGCGGCGCGGCCGAAGCGCAGGAGCTTCTCCTTCACGTCGTCCGGCACGGTCGTGTCATCCGCATCCTGCACGTTTCTGCCGTAGATGCCGAAAGCGGGCAGACCCTTCTGCGCATGCGCGGCGAGCACGGACGCGAGATACACCGCGCCCGGGCGTTCCGTGGCGTTGAAGCCCCAGACGCCCTTGATCGTGAGCGGATCCATATCCATCGTTTCGGAGCCGTAGCACCAGCAGGGGGTGACGGAGAGGGTGATATCCACGCCTTCCTTCTTGAACTGGGCCGCGCACTGCGCCGCCTCGGCCACGCGGCCGATCGTGGTGTCGGAAATGACGACCTTGACGGGCGTGCCGTCGGAATACCGCAGGTTGTCGCGGAAGAGCTGCGCGGCGGTCTGCGCCATGGCCATGGTCTGATCCTCCAGCGCTTCGCGCACCTTGATCGCGCCGCGGCGCGCGTCAATGATGGGGCGAATGCCGATCACGGGATAGTCGCCGATCAGTCTGCTCATAAGAAAAACCTTCTTTCTGAAAATATGTTGAAATTTCTTTTACTGAAGGACAACGCCTTTTTTCAGGATGACGTTGGCGTAGATCGCCGTCTCGCCGGTCGCGATCACGGCGTAAGCCTTTTTGGCGCGCTCATAGAAGGCGAACCGCTCGACCAGCTCAAATGGCCGGTCGCCTTCGGCGGCGTCCACCGTCGAGCGATAGTCCGCCCAGATCGGCGGGGGATCGGCGGGATCGCCGTTGTCCATGAGCGCCACGGGCGCTTCCACATACGTGTCCAGCGGCAGGAGCTGCAGGATCGCGCCGAGGATCTCGTTGACGCCGTGCCCGTCCAGCCGCACAAGGCGCTGCGCGACCGAAGCGGCGGGGAAGTTGCCGTCGCCGATGACGATCTCATCGCCGTGGCCCATCTCCATCAGGATCTTGAGCAGCTCGGGCGAGAGGATCGGGGAAATGCCTTTGAGCATAGAACCATCTCCTTTTGCGAATGATAATTCAGATGTTACTATCTATTATACAACTGATGAATCCGCATTGCAATCTTTTTCTGCAAAAGGGTTGACAATTCTCCGGCCGGGCGTTAAAATATACCCATACGGGGTATATGCACCGGGAAAAGAGGCTGTGCTATGGAAGAAAAATGCTGCTGTGAAAAGCAGACCCTCCGCACGGAGGAAGAGAAGAAAAAGCTGATCCACCGCCTGAACCGCATCGAGGGGCA
>JAFWCS010000324.1 GCA_017534365.1 Clostridia bacterium
GATTTGTCATATTTATAGGGTGATTGTATGAGCAACAGAGGGGGCAATCGAAGCACGAAGTCTGGGAAGCCTATCGCCTCAATGGTTTTAGTTGCAAGAATCAAAGCAATACGGTTTCAAAGGCGCCCGCCGAGCTCCGCGGTTCTCCAAGAGATAACAAGTTTCTTTTCTATCCGCCGCTTGCCGCAAGGCAGGAGTTTTTTACTTTATTCTTTGCTTTCCTGTATAATCAAAGTAAGGACGGGTGCCAGTTTTTTTGTTTTGGTGTCAAGACAAGGAACCGTCCCCTGTCTTTCAGAATCTATTTTTTTATGCTTTTTTGAATTTATTATAGTATGAGAACCTGTTGATTTCAAGTGGTATTTCCGTTGTTCGAAAAAACAAGGGCAAAGGAACTGTTAACGTGCGAGTTCATATAAGTATACGAATAATTTCCGTTTATAATATTTAGCCCTCATCATCCGGTGTGTGTGATTGGAAACTCATACGGTTTTCCTTGACATCGACACATCTCCTGCTACAGAGCTATTCTATATATGTTCCTGCAACTTCAAATTCTGTTTTTTTTATGGAATTACAACTGGTTGTAATTTAGGAAATGCGTTACATAGCTGAACGCCTGTTTTGATAGAATGGGCGTTCTTCTTTTTCGCTCGAAAACCGTTGATACATAAGGAATATATAAAATTGCGTAGATGCAATTCGCCGCCAAAGGCGTGATCCGATGGCGGCTTTTTTATATTGTACAGACCTTTACGCTCAAAATGCACACTATCGTTTATGTGTTGACCCGGAATAGGCACCATGTCCTTCCTTTTTCCTTTTTTTTGCAGAAATGTGGGGAATTGCGCTGTTGACTCTTGCAAACAACTGACTTATCTGATAAAATAGAATAGTACAATTGTCTAAACGGGTAAGTATAATAAAAACACGGATTATACGCAGCACGTCATCGCATACCGACAGGCAGGGTGAAACACGTGACGGTAATACAAACCATTCATTTTGCTGTGGAATTGTGGGGGCGCTTTTCAGCATTCTGGCGGCCCTGAGCGGTTATATTACAAGGTATTTGACAAAAAAGGCGGAATAAAGCTTTAGGAAATTATGATGAGCTCAACATAATTTCCTGAATTCACAAAAAGAACATTTCGGGAGAGAAGACCATGCAACACGAAAAGAAAAACAGCACAAACAGACGACTGCAAAAGGCGACCGCGATTTGTCTTTTGTTCGCGATGCTGCTCACGCTCTGGACAGTGTCTGCATCGGCGGCGCAGCAGACGGACGGCTTTGTCGGAAAGACCGGCAGAGCGGTCGAAAGCATGCTCCGTTCCATGACGACGGAGGAGAAAATCACACAGATGCTTATGATCGCGCCGCGGTATTATGACGGCGTCGGCGTCACGCAGCTCAACGAGCAGCTTCGGGATCTGTTCAGCCGCTACACGTTCGGCGGTGTGATCCTGTTCGCGCAGAATTCGGTCAATGCCGAGCAGACGCTCCGCTTGACGGACAGTCTGCAAAAAGCCAACGCAAAGTCGGGCAAGCCGCAGATGCTTGTCAGCATCGACCAGGAGGGCGGCTATGTTTCGCGCCTCGCTACGGGGACGCAGTTGACCGGCAACATGGCGCTGGGCGCGATCGGCGAACGGTCTGCGGCGCGTCGAACCGGCGTGATCATCGGCGAGGAGCTTGCCGCACTGGGGATCAACGTCGATTTCGCGCCGGTCGTGGACGTCAACAACAATCCCGCAAATCCCGTCATCGGCACGCGTTCCTTCTCGGACGATCCCGCCGTCGTTTCCGCTTTGGGAACGGCCTTCATCGAAGGACTGCATAGCCACGTGATCAGTGCATGATCAGTTACGTGAGCAGTGTA
>JAFWCS010000036.1 GCA_017534365.1 Clostridia bacterium
AAAAAGCTGGTCGAAGATTACCATGCAGACGGCGTCCTTTATGAGCAGCTTAAATTCTGCGAATACTGGGGCTATGAAAGAGCGCTCGCCTCACACGTGATAACCAATGATTTCGGTATCCCCTCCGTTTGTGTGGACAGGCAATACACCGCAAGCGCATCGGGACAGCTGAGAACACGCGTGCAGGCCTTTGTAGAAAGTCTTGAAATCAAAAAAATCCAGAAGGAAAAGGAGCGGACGGAATGAGCCTGAAAGACAGCCTCAAAAAATTCTGGCGCAACGAGCCTGAGAATCTCGGCCGGCTGCATATGGACAAGACGGGGATCCTCAAGCACAGAGAATGGCGCGGACTTTCTGACACGATGTATGATTATTACCGCTGGCTGATCACCTGGAAGGACATTATCGTTATGACGGCCAAGGCCCCGGCCTCGACTGTCAGAGGGCTGCTGAACTACCGATGGATGATGAGCTATCTCTCGGCGCCCGCCTGGGTTGACCGCCACACCGAAGGTCTCAGGGGTCCGCAGCTCAGGATCACGCATCTTCATATGAATATGCTGGTCAAGCCCACAACGGACCTGATCAATTTCCTCCTTGCCAATGACAGGCACTTTCACAAGCACCCGAAGTGGGCGGACAGAACGGTCAACGTGGATGAGATCTTCTCATCTGAATTCATTGCCGGATTTCCGAATCTGAGAGACAACCATGTTACGACGATTCCGATTTTTCTGACTTCCATGGTTGATCAGAATATTACGCCGCCCTATCTTGACATTACGGAAAGCTACGGGGTTCCCGCCGACGTCTGTCCCCTGCCCTCGGCCGAAGCCGGCGTTGCGATCAATGACGATTATCCGCTTGTCGGCGTCTGCTCGCTCACCTGCAATATGCCGTGCGACGGCTCAATTATGAATTCATCCTATCTTGACAGGCGCTTCAATATCCCCACGCAGGTAATCAACGTGCCTCTGCGTTACAACGGTGAGGACGTACAGGAATACGCTGTGGACGAAATCAAATCCGCGATCGCCTTTGTTGAAGAGCAGACCGGCGAAAAATGGGATTGGGACGCGTTCTTCAAGGCAATGAAAACGTATAACCGGCAGACGGAATACGAAATGCAGAAATGGGAGGTCAATAAAACCGATTACCCGCAGATGACCGGCGCAACGTTCTGGCTGTATCGTCTGTTTTATTTTCACATTTCCGGCGGCATGGATCCGCGTTTTCTGAAGGTTGACAAAAAAGTCAACAGGCTGATGCTTGACGCTTATAACAAAAAGACAAAATGCTCCAAAGAGATGCGTCACCGGGCTATCGTCTGGTCCTGCCCGGCAAATTACTATACCAGCCTTGCAAACTGGCTTGAAAACTGCTGGGGCGTCAATGTTATAATGGATATGGAAACCATGATTTCCTACTATATGTATGACACGGAAGACAAAGAAAAAGCGCTTGCCACGCTCGCAAAAACGCTTCAGAGAACGACCATGCGAAAGCATACCAAAGGCGGCTATGCCAATGTTGTTGACGAGCTTTGGAGAATCGTCGAGGAATTCAATGCCGATATGGTGATCATGTATGATCAGATCTCCTGCAAGGGCATGGACGGCCTGACGGGCATATTTGACGACCAGGCAAGAGAAAGAAACGTCAGTTTCATCTGGGTGTCGCAGGATCTGATGGATCCGCGCACCATTTCAAGGCGCGATATGCGCGAGCAGATCAACAAATATATGACCACCGTGCTTCAGGAAACACCGGTTGACCCCACCCTCGTAGACTTTGACGACACCCTGGCATGGTAACATCTCATAAGGAGGAGCAAAAACGATGAAATATTTCGGCGGCTGCGATGTAGGATCCACCTACACAAAATGCGTGATACTTGATGAAAACGGCAAAATGGTTGCTAACGTAACAAACAGAAGCAAGATCAATCCGGTTCAGTCTGCCCAAATCGCGCTCGACGATGCCGTTGCGCAGGTCGATGGGCTTTCGAGCGCGAAAGACCTGACGTATCTTGTCGGCACGGGATACGGCAGAAACAAAGTCCCCTTTGCAGATGAGAACATCAGCGAGATCTCCTGCCACGCAATGGGCGTGCATGTGACGAATCCAGAGGTCAGGGCGATCATTGATATCGGCGGTCAGGACGTCAAAGGCATTGCGATCGACACCGACGGAACAGTAAAGAATTTTGCGATGAACGACAAATGCGCCGCCGGTACCGGCAGATTCTATGAAGCCATGGCAAACGCTTTTGAACTGTCTCTGCCCGAATTCTCAAAGCTCTCGCTTCAGGCTAAAAACACGATCCCCATTACGGCGCAATGCACCGTGTTTGCCGAATCCGAGGTGATCTCTCTTGTCGGCGAAGGGAAACCCATGGAAGAAATCGCCGCAGGCATCCAGCTGGCCGTTGCGAAACGGTGCTTTGTCATGGCGAAGAAAGCGGGCGCGACTGACAGCATCACGCTGACAGGCGGCTGCGCAAAGAACGAAGGCCTCAAGAAGGCGATCGAAAAAGTGCTGAAAATCAAGGTGGTGGAACTCAGCACCGACCCGCAGCTGATGGGCGCGCTCGGCGCGGCCGAATACGCCAGACAGAAGGGAATGGTAAAACAGGCATGAAGGTATTATTGATCTCGCTCACCGTCATTTCAGCCTTTTTTGCGCTGACTTTTCTCATTTATATTACAAACAGCGATATGAAGCTGGTGAGAAAAATCTATGATAAAGTCCAGCCTTATTACGACAATCTCAAGAAGGACAGGAAGCTTTAAGTATGTGCTTATCAACCGCGTATAAAAACGAAATATCCGAGGAAACCGCCGTCATGCACAACGTGATGGAGGTGGAGTGCAGCGACACTTCCGTCACCCTCATTGACCTTCTGGGCCGCCGTCAGAAATTTGACGGCAGACTTCTCAAGGCGAGTCTCACAGACGGATACGTGATTTTAAAGACAGAATAATGATGGAGAAAAGCAATACGATCATACTAGCCTTCGTCGGCAAAGGCGGCGTGGGCAAAACCTCCCTTTCGGCCGCGGCAGTCCGCCTGCTCTCGAAAGCATATCCGGATAAAAGGATCCTTGCCATCGACGCCGACCCGGCAGTCGGCCTCGCAACCGCGCTCGGCACAGACGCGTCTCTGACCGTGGATGATATCAGAAAGGCTTTTGTTGCCCAGGCGAAAAAAGGCAACACCGGCGCCGCCGTAGAGCTGCTTGGCGAAGCAAAATACCGCATGTTTGACGCTGTTGCCGAAAACGGAAACGTTTCATTTCTTGCCATCGGCAGGCCGGAAGGCGCCGGGTGTTACTGCAAGGTGAACGCCTATCTCAAGGAGATCATTTCAATGCTTGCGGGCAACTACGATTATGTCGTGATCGACGGGGAAGCGGGAATTGAGCATGTGAATCGCCGCGTGATGGAAAAGGTCACACACCTCCTGCTCATTTCCGACGCCAGCAGAAAGGGTCTGCAGGTCATAAAAACCATTCATGCCGTCGCAAAAGAGATGGTGATGTTTGAGAAGGCCGGCGTGATCATCAACAGGATCCCGGATATGTCTCTTGCGGAGAATCTTGACGCCGGAGCGACGGAGATCCTCTCGCTGATTCCCGACGACAGCGGTGTTGCGATGAACGACGCGACGGGCGAGAGCATCTATTCCCTGCCGGAATCGTCCCCTCTGATGCAGGGCGCGAAAGAAGCGCTTGTAAAGCTCGGCGTGATTCAGGGTAATTGAAATGAAACTTTATGATGAGTGCTTTGCGGGTCTGCACGAGATTCTGAAAAAGAATCCCGCGAAAAAGCTTGTATGGCCGGCCGTGAAATGGAACGGCACGGATAAGAACAAAATCATTTTTCAAAGTGACGCCGCCTTTGAACTGGGCGGCGCGAATCTGCCTGCGATCAGCAGCGTAGCTTTTACCGACGATCCGGATCTTGTGCCAGCCGATGAAATCCTGCTGATCGGCAACGACTTAGCGGATTTGAACGGAGATTCGCCGTTTGCGAGGATCGCGATGATCCGCGTCAACGAAGATGAGATGGGCACCGGCGAGCGGCTGTATCAGACGATCAGAAGGATCGAATACGCGCGGTATCATATTCATCCCGAAGGCTATATGATGCGGATTTCCGCTTTTACGCACCGCGAAGCGGCCAGGGTTGCCCGGGATGCGCTGGCGAAGGGCCTGAGCTTTGCCCATGTCGGCGCTTTTCTGATCGAAGAATATAAAAAACAGCCTCAGGTCGAGGCTGTAAAATTGCTGTTTGTTACCGCAGATGGTTTTCCTTATGACACATTGGAAAAGGTGATGGAAAAATCGGAAAGCATTACCACGGCGCTTGATCATATTATGAGAGATATTAAAATGGACTGCCGGACCTGCAGCCTCAAGACGGTTTGCGATGAGGTTGAAGCCTTGTGCGGCAAAGCGTGACTCTGCGATTCTCTTTTCATTTTTTAATTCAGATGCGCAGCATTTTGAAAAAAACAAGGATCTGAACAATCCGCAGGCGAATGAGACCGAGCAGGTTATCAGTCATATAAAGCTTATAAGTCAGATTGTGTCCTGCGGCAGCGGCGTCTACAGTCAGGTTTTCAATCATGCCGGTGCCGAATCCGTCCTGCTTCAGCACGGCGTTTTTTGTTGCGCCGCTGAAGCCGATACGCATGCCGGTCACGACGGAATTGAATCTCCCCTGTGCTTCAAAGCAGATTTCTTCACCGCCGCGGTCGGAATACCAGAAAGCAAAGCAGTGATCGTAAAAGCTCCTGAGATCCCGCGCCGTCCGGAAGCCGACGCGGAAATTATCGCTGTAGCAGTAATCATACAGATTTGAGCCGCATTCATCGACAAAGCCGACACTGTCTTTGTAGGTTTCAAAATCATCGCTGTAATACAGCGGGTGAATATTACGAAGCACGTTGCCCGCAGATTTGATACAGACGCCGGTTGTGACTGCGCCGATGCGCATGTTTGTAAAAGTATTGTCGTAGCCTTCGCAAAGAATGCCAACGGAATCGGGCTCGTTTGTGCCGATGATATTGACGTCAGAAATATCCGCATCAGAGGAGCCGCTGTTTGCTCCGAACAGAATGTGCAGACCGATCACGGTGTTTTTAATCGAGACTTCCCGCACGGCGGTTTCCCGGCCGCCGCTGATTTCAATGCCGTTTGCGATGCCGGCGCCGTCAAGAATGCCGCCCGTGAGCGAATAATTGCTGCCGTTGGTATGTGTATCGTTCGCCGCATCCTTACCGCCGAGCATAACGAGCGCCGCTCCCCGGAAGTCCGGCGCAGCTTTCAGCACGGCGTAATTCGAGAGACGCAGATCCACGCTTTTCGAAGGAGCGGCCGGCGTGACAATCGGCTTCGAAATCAGATATTCGCCATCCGGGAAAAAGAGCGTGCGGTTCGGATTATCATCAATCATCGCCTGAATAGCGTCCGATACATCAGCCCCATTTTC
>JAFWCS010000325.1 GCA_017534365.1 Clostridia bacterium
AAATTCCTATTCCATTTTTTTAACGGCTATGCTATAATCGAACCGTTCATAGCCCTATCGAATGAAAAAACGGGCAAATAATAATGGAGGACAAAAGTATGAAGAAAGCAACCCTGATTTCCAAGAGAATGCTTTCCGTGCTGCTGGCAGCGATGATGATGCTCTCCTGCTTCGCGGTGGCGGCAAGCGCGGCAGAGCTTTACAAGCTCGATGATTCCAACTGCGTGTTGGACAAGGAGAAGAAATGGATCATTGTGACCGGCGCAACCGTTTCCATCGGCGGCGAGGATAAGGAAGTTTCATTCTTCATCACGCCCGAAGCGGTGAAGGATGAGCTCAAAACCGGTGAAACCAAGTTCTCCGAGCTGCAGACCGGCAAAACCTACACGATCGTCGGCAAGGTCGGCGATGAGATCGTGACCAACGCAAAGACGATCCAGCTTCTCAACTCCAAGCCGGCCCCCGCAGAGCCGATTCCCGAAAAGCTGACCGCGACGGAGATCACCGTCAAGGCAGTTTCCGGCTGTGAGTATCAGCTTGAGAATCAAGACGGCACTGTGAAGCAGGCGTGGAGCGCGACCCGCGCTTTCACCGGCCTGACGCCGGATACGAGATACAAGGTCTCCATCCGCTATGCCGAAGTGGCGAACACCTATTATGCGAGCCCCGCATCCACCATCACCGTCAAGACCCTGAAGGCGGCGGCAGGCACCGCGCCTGTGCCCGAGCTGAAGGACAAGACCAACACCACCATCGCCGTCAAGGCGGTCAGCGGCGTTGAGTATTCGCTCGACAAGACGACCTGGAACACCACCGGCGAATTCACCGGTCTGAAGCCCGCAACGCCCTATGAAGTCTATGCCCGCTACGTGTTCAACAAGGATGAGCAGGCGGAGAGCCCCATCAGCGCACCGACGAAGATCACGACCAACGCCAAGGAGCGCTATGAAGCCTCGATGGACAAAACGGCGTTTGCCGTGACGACCAAGGGCGATCTTTATGCCGGCAACGACGTCAAATTCAAGGTGACCGGCGACGTGCCGAAGGATCTCGGCGCGCTGCAGTACGGCGATACGCGCTATATCCCCGTTTCCTTCACCACCAGCCAGGGCGGCTCCGCCACCGGCATCAATCCGTCGTCCGCAGCGTCCGTTGAAACCACGACCAAGCCGAGCGAGGGCGGCGATCTGATCATCACCGTGACCTTCCGCCAGGATCGCTACAACGGCAGCACCTGGGTCAGCACCGGCGAGAATCAGAAGAAGGATTTCTCTGTTTCGATCCACGGCGCGAACGACAGAGGCCGCGTCACCTTCACGAAGATCATTAACTTCTTCACCAACGGACTGCCGAAGGCGATCGCGAACGTGCTTGGCTCCGATGCGATGAAGAACGCGTTCAACACCATGATGAAGCTGGTGAAGAACCTGCTTGGCGCACTGACCAAATAAATTGCTTTTTTGCAGCCTGCGGTTTTCGGCCGCAGGCTGTTTTTTTGCAAAAACGGGATTGTATCTTTGCGCATTTTGTGCTATGATAGATCGAACATGGAGTTTCTCAGAAAGAGGGATGTCAATGAAATACGCAGTTGTGCTGTATGACGGCATGGCGGATTATCCGGTTCCCGCCCTCGGCGGCAAAACGCCGATGGAGCTGGCAAAAAAGCCGCGCTTCGACGCGATGGCGCGCAAGGGCCGCGTCGGGCTGGTCAAGACCGTTGCCGACGGCATGAAGCCCGGCAGCGACGTGGCGAATCTCAGCGTGCTCGGCTATGATCCCGCGACCTGCTACACCGGCCGCTCTCCGCTTGAGGCGGTAAGCATCGGCGTTCAGATGCGCGCGGACGACGTCGCGCTGCGCTGCAACATCGTCACGCTCAGCGACGAGGAGAATTATGACGATAAAACCATGCTGGATTATTCCGCAGGCGATATTTCCTCCGCCGAGGCGGCCGAGATCATCAAGACCGTGCAGGCGCATTTCGGCAACGAGGAGTTTGCGTTTTACAGCGGCGTGAGCTATCGCCACTGCCTGATCTGGCACGGCGGCACCACTTCGCTCGGCAAGATGACCCCGCCGCACGATATTTCCGGCCGCGTGGTCGGCCCGCATATTTCCACGGCGCCGTCGGCGGAGAAGCTGGTGCGCATGATGCGCGAAAGCTATGCGCTGCTCAAGGACCATCCGGTCAACAAGGCGCGCATCGCCGCCGGCAAATCGCCCGCCAATTCGATCTGGCTCTGGGGCGAGGGCAGCCGCCCGGCGCTTTCCGATTTCAAAGAGACCTTCGGCGTGCGCGGCAGCATCATCTCCGCCGTCGATCTGCTCAAGGGCATCGGCATCTGCGCCAACATGCGCGTGCCGGAGGTGCCGGGCGTGACCGGCTACATCGACACGAATTTCGAGGGCAAGGCGCAGGCCGCCGTCGAGGAGTGGAAAAACGGCAGCGATCTCGTCTATCTGCATTTTGAAGCGCCGGACGAGTGCGGCCACCGCAACGAACCGGAAAACAAAGTGCGCTCGATCGAGCTGATCGACGAGCGCGTGCTCTCGATCATCCTGCCGTATCTGGACAGCTGCGGCGAGGATTATAAAGTGATGATCCTGCCTGATCACCCGACCCCGATCGTCACCCGCACCCACGCGGGCGACCCCGTGCCCTTCATGATCTATCATAAGAACGGCGAGCGGGAGAGCGGCGTGGCGTCCATCAATGAAAATACAGCGAAGGCCACCGGCGATTTCGTCGGCTTCGGTCCGGATCTGATGCGCCAGTTCCTGGCAAACGACTGAAAGGAGAAATAAAAATGCATACCGAAACCAAATGCATCCTCGGCGGCTACAATCCCGGCAACGGCGAACC
>JAFWCS010000326.1 GCA_017534365.1 Clostridia bacterium
CAAAAGGCCGTGGAGCTGCTCGCGGAGAAGCTGCGCGCAAACGGCTGCCCGAAGGTCGCGGTCAACGATCTGGCGCGCTGCGACATGGCCGAGGCCGTGGAGGACGCCTTCCGCTACGGCAAGATCGTGCTGGCGACCACGACCTACAACGCGGATATTTTCCCCTTTATGCGCATCTTCATCGAGCATCTGACCGAGCGCAATTTCCGCAACCGCACCGTGGCGCTGATCGAAAACGGCACCTGGGCGCCGATGGCGCTCAAGACCATGCGCGGGCTGCTCGAGGGCTGCAAGAATCTGACCTATACCGACACGAACGTGACGATCCGCTCCGCTATGACGGACGAAAACAAGCAGCAGATCGACGCGCTGGCCAAAGAGCTTTGCGCCGACTATCTGGCGCAGAACGGCGACACGGCGGATAAAAACGATCTTTCCGCCCTGTTCAACATCGGCTACGGCCTCTACGTCGTCACCTGCAGCGACGGCAAGAAGGACAACGGCCTGATCGTGAACACCGTTTCGCAGGTCACCAGCGCGCCGAACCGCGTGGCCGTGACCATCAACAAGCAGAATTATTCGCACCACGTCATCCAGCAGACCGGCATCATGAACGTCAACTGCCTCTCTGTGGAAGCGCCGTTCAGCGTTTTTGAACGCTTCGGCTTCCAGAGCGGACGCGCCGCGGATAAATTCGAGGGCCTGCAGCCGCTGCGCAGCGACAACGGTCTGGCCTTCCTGCCCCATGATATCAACGCCCTGCTTTCGCTGAAGGTCGCGCAGTACGTCGATCTGGGCACCCACGGCATGTTCATCTGCGACGTGACCGAGGCGCGCGTGATCTCCAAGGCGGAAACGATGACCTATACCTATTATCAGAAGAACGTCAAGCCCAAGCCGCAAACCGAGGGCAAGAAGGGCTACGTGTGCAAAATCTGCGGTTATATTTATGAAGGCGATCCCCTGCCGGAGGATTTCATCTGCCCGCTGTGCAAGCACGGCGCCGCCGATTTCGAACCGATCCAATAATAAGTAATAATCAAAGAGAGGCCGTATTATGAAACGATCCATTCGTATTCTTTTGTTCCTCGCCGTAACGGCGCTGCTTTTCACCGTCTGCGCCGCCGCCGCATCCGCCGTGCCCGCTCTGCCGGGCGCCGGCGGCGAAGCCGCGTGCCGGTCCCACACGGAGACGCTGCTACCGCTTGAAAAGATCGCGGCGCATCCGGCGTCCGCCTACGGCAAAAAAGCTCCTGCGCTCGACCCCGCGGATCATGATCTTCCGCTGGCCGTGATCGTCATTGGCTTCCCGAATATGCCCTATGACGCCGAATATGACTGGGCCGCCGAGATTTTTGAAAGCGACCGTTCGCTGCAAAGCTTCTATTCGGATATGTCGCTGGGCAAATTCACCTTCGTGCCCATTGCGGAAACCTCCGCCTTCGGCGTCAACGGCAACGCCAATGCCGGCGACGCGGAAAACGACGGCGTGATCCACGTCACGGTCAGCACAAACCATCTGGACTGGCGGCTGGAAAAGGAAACCAGCGCTGTCTACCGTCCGCTGATGGATATGTTCGGCGAGGCGCTGCTGCAGGCGGCGGAAGTCACGGATTTCTCCGCTTATGACGCAAACGGCGACGGCGCGATCACCACAGACGAGCTTGCGGTCGCTTTTGTGGTCGCCGGCTACGAAGCCGCCTCCAGCGTTCTTTATGAGCAGGGACCGGAGCTCTATCTCTGGTCGCACGCCTGGTCGATCGCAGAAGCCATTGAGAATTTCCGCTGGAAGATCGATCCCCCGGCGCCCGACGGCGTCGCCGTATCCTCCTATATCGCCATTGCCGAATATCTGGAGGCGAACGTGCAGGAGCCGATCTGCGTGCTCGCGCATGAGCTGGGGCACTACCTCGGCCTCGAGGACTTCTATGACACCGCCTATTATGAGAGCGGCGAATGGGGCGGCTATGACGTTGACATGACAAGCCTGATGTGCAACGCCTGGGGCGAGGATGCCGACGGCAATTATCTCCCGCCGCCGATCGACGCCTACAACCGTTCTCTGCTGCATTGGTATACGCCGGAAACGGTCGACGGCAGCGGCGTCTACACTGTGACCGCGCAGGACTACGACGCGGAAACCCCCGCCTTTTCCGCGCTGCTGATCCCGACGCGCCATGACGGCGAGTTTTTCCTGATCGAAAACCGGCAGCCGACAAAATGGGATGCTGCGCTTGCGGTCAATTATCCGCTTGCGCCCGCGGGGCTCGGCCTGCTGATCTGGCATATCGATGAGAACTACTATGATCTGTATTCCGACGCAAACTTGATCAACGTCTCCGTTCACCACCCGACGCTCATGCCGCTTTTCCCGGAGGAGACGCGCGGCGGCCTCGCCCTGGCAGGGGCCGGTTACGTCGCCTATGACGAGCCCTTCTGGACTGCGGACGGCTGGGCGCAGATCGCCGACGCCGACGGTCTGGCGGAGCTGCCGCTTTACGGCATCGGCCTGCAGCGGGATCTGCGCAGCGGCCGGCTGCTCTCCGGCATTCAGCTGCGGATCCTTTCGGAGGCCGGCGCGCAGATGCAGGTCGAGGTCGAAACGGTCGGCCACGATTACTGCCCCTACTGCGAGCAGGTGCACGGCAGCAGCTTCGGCGAACGCATCACCGCGTTCTTCCACAATCTCTTCTACCGCATCCGCAGTATCTTCATCCGCCCGCAGGCAGCCGCCCTCCCGCCGGAGAAGCTTCTGACGCTGAAAAAATGACCTCTGCAGTCACGCAAGAATTACACAGTGCCCCCCGCAGCTTTCACTGCGGGAGGCACTGATCTTTTTTGTTCTGTTGTATCGATCTTATTTCTCCCGTTTGAGGCGGAAATCGACGGAGCGCTTGAGGTATTCGAGATACTCCGCGTCGCGGCACATCGCCTTGCCCGGCGCGTCGGAGAGCTTGGCGACCGGCCGGCCGTTGACGTACTGCAGCTTGATGACGATATTCAGCGCCTCGGCACTGGTGTCGTTCGAGCAGAAGGTGCCGATGCCGAAGGAGACCTTCGTCTTTTCGCAGAAATAGTCATAGAGCTTCTGCGCGCGGTCGAAATCCAGGCTGTCACTGAAAAGGAGCAGCTTCGTTTTCGGATCGACGCCGTACTTCTTATAATGCGCGATCATCTTCTCGCCCCATTCATAGGGATCGCCGCTGTCATGCCGCACGCCGCTGTAGTTGTTGACCATGGAGCGGTTGAAATCCATCAGGAACAGATCCGTCGTGATCGTATCGGTCAGCGCCGTGCCGTTGTCGCCGTCGTATTCGTTATACCAGTCGCGCATCGCGTAATGGTTGGTGTAGGCCAGCGGAATGGAGTCGATGCCCTGATACATCTGCACAAATTCGTGGGCGTAGGTGCCGATGGGCGTCAGGTGATATTTCATGGCAAGGTAGACGTTGGAGGTGCCTACGCAGTTCGTTGTTTCCTGCGCCAGCCTGCGCACGACAACGTCCTCCCACGCGCGGGAAAGCCGGCGGCGGCAGCCGAATTCGGCAAATTTGAAGGTGTATTTGCCGCTGTTGAAATCGGCGATCTTCTGCTCCAGCCGTTCCTCGGCAGAGCGCAGCAGCGTATCGTAATCGTAGGCCATGCGGAAATAGACCTCGTTGATGATCTCCAGCAGATAGATCTCAAACTGCATCGCGGAGAACAGCGGTCCGTCCACCACCACGGAGAGCTCGCCCTCCGGTGAGAGCGATACGGTCACGTAATCGCGGATCGGATGCCACAGACGCAGGAATTCCACGTAGTCGTTCTTGATGAACCGGATGGAGCGCAGGTAATCCAGCTCCGTCTTGCGGAACCGCAGGGAACAGAGAAAATCGATCTGCGCGTTGATCTCCTCCGCCATTTCCGGCGTGAAAACGATATTCGCGTTGCGGCATTTGAAATAATACTGTCCGCAAAGATCCGTGTGCTTGTGGAAGATCACCTGATCCATATTGAATTTGTAAAGATCGGTGTCCAGCAGAGATACGACGATGGGGTCCAGCTTCATAACGCGCCTCTTCCGATCTTATTGATACGCTCAATTACGCCTTCGATCTTGACAGTATAAGCAGTCTCATATGTCAGCGGTGCATTCTTGAGTTTCTGGACATTGTTATAACACTC
>JAFWCS010000327.1 GCA_017534365.1 Clostridia bacterium
CCGGTTTTCAGGAGCGTGATCAGCGGGTAATGCGTCTGCACAAATTCATAAGTGCCGTCGGTGGAGCCGTTGTCCACCACGAAAAGCTCAAACGTCGCATGCGTGGACGCGAGAAGCGAATCGATCGCCTGGGCGATGGTGCCCATATTGTTGTGCGTCACAATGCAGCCGGTCACTTTTTTATCCATATCAATTTGTTATTCCTTTCCAAAGACACAGATTTGGAAAAAATCATTGCCGCCGGGTCAGCGCCCGCAGCAGGACGAGCCGCCAGCGGAGCTTGTCTGCAAAGGCCGTTTTTCCGCCGGTGACGTTGCCGTCGTGGCGGCGCCAGAGCAGCAGCGGCTCGTGCAGCAGGGCGACCTTGCGCCCGCGCCGCAGCGCGCACAACGCGATCCACCAGTCGTGCATCGGAACGTCGCCGGGGAAAGGCGTCGATTCCGTCAGCACCTGCCGCGTGAAGGCCATGCAGCAGCCGACGTAGGTGTTGCGCAGAAGCGTGCGCAGGAAGGAGCGGGTGCAGCCGTGCTGCGCGAAATACGAGGGCGCGATCTCGTTGAGATCGGCGTCGGTCACCTTTGCGTCATGCAGCACCAGATCGGCGCCGCCTTCGATCGCAGCGGTGACGGCCGCGACCTTGCCCGGCAGCCAGACGTCGTCCTGATCGCTGAGGAAAATGACGTCGCCTGAGCAGTGGCGCAGGGCGTGCTCGAAATTCTTCACAACGCCCTGCCGGGGGCCCTCCAGACAGCGGATGCGCGGATCTGCGGCGGCCATGCGCCGCACGAGCTCGCCGGTCGCGCCGCCCGGATCGTCATCGGAAACGATCAGCTCGTCCGTTTCGCCGAGCTGCGCGAGGATCGAGGTGATCTGCGCTTCGATATAGCGCTCTCCGTGATAGGCGGCGAGCGCAACGGAGATCTTCATATCAGTAAAGCTTCGCGCCGGCCGGGATGTGGGGATCCACCTGCAGCAGGTGCAGCTTTTCCTCGCCGTTTTCCTCATGGATGGCGGAGAGCAGCATGCCGCAGCTCTCGATGCCCATCATCGCGCGCGGGGGCAGGTTGACGATGGCGATGCAGGTCTTGCCGATCAGTGCCTCCGGTTCATAGAAGGCGTGGATGCCCGAGAGGATCGTGCGGTCCTTGCCGGTGCCGTCGTCGAGCGTGAACTGCAGCAGCTTCTTGCTCTTGGGCACGGCCACGCAGTCCTTGACCTTCACGGCGCGGAAATCGGATTTGGAGAAGGTGTCAAAGTCCACGAAATCCGCAAACAGCGGCTCGATCGTGACGTTGGAGAAATCCGGTTGCGCGGGGTCGATCAGCGGCAGGCCTTCGATCGCGGGCGCGGAATCGGCAGCCGCTTCGCCGCCGAACGCCGACGGCGCTTCGTTCTTCTTCGCGTCGAGGGATTTCATCGTCGGGAAGAGCAGCACGTCGCGGATCGCCTGGGAGTCCGTGAGAAGCATGACCATGCGGTCGATGCCGAAGCCGATGCCGCCGGTCGGGGGCATGCCGTATTCGAGCGCCATGAGGAAATCCTCGTCGGTCGTTTCGGCTTCTTCGTCGCCCTGCGCGAGCGCGCGTTCCTGCGCCTTGAAGCGTTCGCGCTGGTCGATCGGATCGTTCAGCTCGGAATAGGCGTTCGCCATTTCCCAGCCGTTCATGAAGAACTCAAACCGCTCCACGTAGTCCGGATTTTCAGGCTTTTTCTTGGTGAGCGGGGAAATCTCGATGGGATGATCCATGATGAAGGTCGGCTGGATCAGATGCTCCTCGACAAATTCCTCAA
>JAFWCS010000328.1 GCA_017534365.1 Clostridia bacterium
CGCTGAAACAGCGTTCCCTACACTGTTGACGGCGGCACACCGTAGGGAGCGACCTTCGGGCGCTCCGCATGCGCCGCAGGCGCATCATATCATCGACCAAACGCGCGGCTGTCGCCGCGTCGGAACGCTGAAACAGCGTTCCCTACACTGTTGACGGCGGCACACCGTAGGAAGCGACCTTCGGGCGCTCCGCATGCGCCGCAGGCGCATCATATCATCGGCCAAACGCGCGGCTGTCGCCGCGTCGGAACGCTGAAACAGCGTTCCCTACAGTGTTTCGCCGTTGGCATGCGGTTGCCTCCGGTGTGCGTAGGGCACGGATACATCCGTGCCGCCCGCGCGGCGTTTTTCCTTCGGATCGTCGGTCTCCCGGCGTGCTTCGCCTCCCCTGTGTAAGGGGAGGTGCCGCCGAACGGCGGCGGAGGGGTTGTTTCGCGGCGGTTCGCCGCGACGGCGCGCTGTCGGTTCCGCTGTGCATTCCGCCGGCAAACGCGCGGCTGACGCCGCGTCGGAACGCTGAAACAGCGTTCCCTACAGTGTTGACGACAGCACAGCGTAGGGAGCGCCGCCGGTTTCGCTGTGCATTCCGCCGGCAAACGCACAGCATCCTGCCGCGACGCGCCGTTCGCGGTTTATTTCACTTCCTTGAAATACAGCTTGAAGCTTGAGCCGTCGGAGAGGTCGGTGCCGATCAGGTTCAGGCCGGCATACATCAGCGACGCGCCGGAATAGACCTCGCCGCTTTCTTCCTCGCGATAGAGCTTGTCGGGATCAAGCCCCTTGAGCCGCAGATAGAAGGCCGTTTCCTGCGGGCGGCGCATGACGACGCTCGTGACCAGCGCTTCGGTTTTATCCTCGCTGACAAACATCCACGCCGCGCGGAAGGCGTTGTGCATGGGGTTGATCAGACGGTAAAGATCGCCGGAATGGATCAGATCATAGTATTTGTGATATTCCGCGATCTGCGCCTTGACCGTTTCGCGTTCTTCCGCGGAGAAGGTGTTGGGATCCAGCTCATAGCCGAAGGAACCCCAGAGCGCGACGTTCGCCTTCGTGTCGTAGCCCGTGCGCTTGCAGGCGGACACGTGCGCACCCATCGTGGAGGCCGGGTAGCATAGCGAGGTGCCGAACTGGATCGTCAGGCGCTCGATGGGATCGGTGTTGTCGCTCGTCCAGATCTGGGGAGAATAATAGAGCATGCCCGGATCGAAGCGTCCGCCGCCGCCGGAGCAGTTTTCGATCAGCAGATCCGGGAATTCCCGGTTCAGCCGTTCCATGACCTCATAGGTGCCCAGCACGCAGCGATGGAAGATCTCCTTCTGCCGGTCCGCAGGCACGGCCGCCGAGCCGACCTCGCTGAGATTGCGGTTGAAATCCCATTTCAGATAGGCGACGTTGGCGGAGGAGAGCACCTTGCGCATGGCGTCGAAGATATAATCGCGCACGTCCTTGCGGCTGTAATCGAGCACATACTGGAAGCGGGCGATGGATTTTTCACGGTTGGGCACGTGCAGACACCATTCCGGATGGGCGCGGTAGAGCGCGCTTTCGCGCGAGATCATTTCCGGCTCGAACCAGATGCCGAATTTCAGGCCGATGTCGTTGACCTTCTGCACGAATTCGGGCAGGCTGCTGCCGAGCTTCTCCTCGTTGACGACCCAGTCGCCCAGCGCACGGCGGTCGTCGAAGCGGTCGCCGAACCAGCCGTCGTCCATCACGAGCATCTCCATGCCCACTTCCTTGGCCACGCGGGCGAAAGAGAGCAGCTTTTCGCCGGTGAAATCCATACCGGTCGCTTCCCAGTTGTTGATCAGCAGCGGGCGTTTCCGGTCGCGCCACTTGCCGCGGATAAGATGCTTGCGGTAAAGCCGGTGGAAAATGCGGCTCATTTCGCCGATGCCCTGATCGGAATAGACCATGACCGCCTCCGGGGACTGGAAGTCCGCGCCGGGCTGCAGCAGCCAGTCGAAGCCGTCGGGATTGATGCCCATGAGCACACGCATGCCGCCGTTCTGATCGCCCTCGATATCGAAAGAGAAGTTGCTGCTGTAAACGAGATTGAAGCCGTAGGCCTCGCCCTGATCCTCATCCGCGCCGGCGGATACGATCGCGCCGAAGGGATTCTGATGGTGGCTCGAGGAGCCGCGCAGGGAGCTGACAGTCTGGCGGCCGTGGACGATCGCGCGGCGCTCCTCGCTGCGCTCCTTGAACCAGCGGCCGTAGAGCGTGATCATATCATAATTATGCGTCGGGAAATCCACACAGGTGCTGTAGACCTTCTCGATCATGACCGGGCGGGCGGATTCGTTGCTCAGACGCACGGACCGCGTCATCGCGCCCAGGTGCTCGAACACCGTATAATACAGGATCGCGCGCATGCCGGTCACGGCGTCCTTCATGCTGATCTCCAGCGTGGTCGCTTCCGCGTCGTCCTCAACGTAGAGCGCGGGCAGCCCTGCCAGGCCGGGCTTGCCGGCATCGATCGTATGGCTTTCGTAGCGGAAATCCGTCGCGTTGTTGCCGTCCGCGTTGCGCACGGCGGCCGCGGCCAGGCGGAAATCGCCGACGTTTTCGCCCGGGAATTCCAGCATGCAGATATCGGGCGAGAAGCCGCCGTCCTCCACGAGCAGATTGCTCGGGCTGAAGGAGGCGAAGGAGCCCTTGTATTTGAGGCGCTTGAGGTTGTGGTCAGGAATGCGCTTGCCGTAGTAAAGATGCAGCAGATAATTCTGCTCGAAGACCTCCATCACATAGCTGGAGGTCGCGGTATCCAGATGAAAAATCTTTTGTGCTTCGTCAAATCGAATGGCCATGAAAACTCTCCTTTATCTTTTGATTCACGCGATCCCGCAGGCCGAGCAGCCAGGCGGGGTCGTGCGGATACGCCGTAAATGAAAGCGGCGGGATGCCGTACTCGAGCAGCGCGAGGGTCTGTTCCCTGCCGATGATCGACTCCAGCAGCCGCAGCGCGCGCAGATCGCGCAGGCCGTCGGCAAACACCTTCATACGCAGCGCCGGCAGCGGTTCGCCGCCCGGGCCGGGATAGACGATGAACGCGTCGCCGGACGGGAAAGCGCCGTCCGCATCCGTCACGGCATAGGGATCGATCGGGCGCAGCGAAAGGCACGCATTATAAAAGTTATAGCCCCACTGCAGGAAACCCGCGCAGTCATATTTATAAAGCAGGCAGCCGAGCACGCGGTTGCGCAGCGAAGGCATGGCGATGAAGCGGTTGGGGAGGTATTGATGGCCCTGCCCGCAGCAATAATAGGTCCAGAGCGCCGACACCCTGCCGCGGAACGCCTCGATCGCGCCCTCGCCCGGCACGGGCAGATCCACAGCGCCCATCTCGTAAAACGCGAAATCCGAGAGCGCGTCCAGCACGCGCAGGCGCGGGAACAGCGCATGAATCAGCGCGGCGTGCTTTTTATAAAGCGCCAGATCGTCGGTCCCCGGTTCGTCGGAAATATGGACGAAACAGCGATCCGTCACGTTTTCCTTCTCCAGAAACGTGTTCAGCGCGGCGGCAAACTGCCGCAGAAAGTCGGTATAGTCCCGCCCGGCGGCGTCCGTCTGCCAGCCGAAGCGTTTTTTCACTCTGCCCTTTGCGTCGCGCACAAGAATTTTCGGCGCGTGCTTCGCGCCCCACTGCGTAAAGAAATGGCTCAATTCAAAATACTGAATGCCGCAGTCGGCGCAGAGCGTCATCCAACGGCGCAGGTTGCGGAAATCGAAGCTGTAGCGCCCGCCGCGCCTGCGCACGCCGACAAGCTGCACAGTCGTGCGCTCATGACCGACCGCCGTATCCAGCGGCGGGGTAAAAAGCGGGGTCAGGATGCAGTTGATCCCGTGGGCCGCCGCCATGCGCAGAAAGGCTTCGTTGACGCGCCAGAAATCCGCGCTCATGGCTTCGATCCCGTAATAATTGCAAAGCCCGTCCGCATGATACCAGTTCGTGTGGATCAGGGCCTGCGCCGGCAGCTCCGCCGCCACGGTTTCGACCGTCAGCGCCGCTTCGGCGGTCTCGCCGCCCGCAGAGAGCGCAAAGGTGAGCTGCGCTTCCGCCTGCGGCTGCGCGCGAAGCTCGATCCAGAACGCCTGCCAGCGCCCCTGCTTTGCCGGGCAGCAGTCGCCGGGGCGCAGCACATCCGGATAAAGGCCGGAGGCTTTGCGCAAATAGAAGTCGTCCGCGTTGTCGTTGCAGGCGCGACCGACCGGCACGTCCTCAACGGCGAAGATCTGCGCCGTCCCGGGCGCAGCGCCGGACACCGTCAGCGCCGCCTGCGCATCCCGGTCGCAGCAAAACGCCGCCTGCACGCTGACGCGGTCACCACGCAGCAAGGAGACGCGCGTCACGGGCGCGGCTGCAGGCGCTTCGTCGGAAAACACCTTTTCCAGCGCGGATAGCAGTCTGAACTCCATCGGGTCTTATCCTTTCGTCATGGCGCGATCCCGCGCGACCGTCGCTTCCACGGCGCGGATCACGGCGCCCTCGAAGCCGTCCGCCTTCAGGCTGCAGACGCCCTCGATCGTCGTGCCCGCCGGGGAGCAGACGCTGCGGACGAGGTCGCTGACCGGCTTGCCGCTGCCCAGCAGCATCTGCGCGCTGCCAAGCAGCATCTGCGCGGCTGCCAGCTGCGCGTCAGCGGCCGTCATCCCGCCGCGGATACCGGCGTTCGTGAGCGCATCCGCAAACAGATAGGCAAAGGCCGGCGCGGAGCCCGCGACCGCCGTGAAGACGGAAAACTGCGCTTCCGGCAGACAGATCGACCGGCCGAACGCATTGCAGAGCACGCAGACGGCATCAAATTCCGCGTCGGAAACTGCGTCGTTTCTGCAAAGCGCGGTCATGGACTGCCCGACCGCCGCGTTGACATTCGGCATGATGCGCACGAGCTTGACGCCCGCGCCGTAGGCTGCCTCCAGCGCGGCAAGGGGCTTGCCTGCAGCGGTGGAAACCACGACAGCGCCGCTGTCAAGCGCCGCCGCGCGAATCTCCGCCGCGAGCGCATCAACGTCCTTCGGCTTGACGGCGACGAAAAAGACGCCGCAGTCTGCCGCAATCTCCCCGGCGCAGGCCGCGACCGCAACACCGTGCTGCGCGGCAAGGGCTGCGGTCTTTGCGGAATCCCGGTCAAAGATCTTAATATCGGTCGGCTGCGCCGCGCCGGCGGCGAGCACGCCGTTGAGTATGGCAGAGGCCAGATTGCCCGTGCCGATAAATCCAAGCTTCATTCTTCTCAATCCTTTTAAAACATATGATAGATCGTGTGCAGCGCCCAGAAAAAGAAGGCGTTCGAAAGCGTATCCTGCGCCGTATTGTTTCTCCCCTGCTCGAGCAGCTGCCGCCCGGCAACGTCCTTCGACCTGAGATTTGTATAGGTGCCGGACAATTGCTCGTAGGTCTCTTCGTTGGTCGCGCCGCCGGCCAGCAGGCGCTCCGTCAGCGAGAGGAAGTCCGCAAACGGATCCGCCGC
>JAFWCS010000037.1 GCA_017534365.1 Clostridia bacterium
ACGCGAAACCCGATGAAAGGACGGATGAAATGAAAGCAATTGTCATGGCCGGCGGCGAGGGCAGCCGGCTGCGTCCGCTGACCTGCACGGTGCCGAAACCGATGGTGCGTGTGCTGGGCAAACCGATCCTGGCTTATATTTTTGATTTGCTGCTGCGCCACGGGGTGGAGGAGGCGGCAGACCGGGAGCAGGAAATGTTTTCAAATAATTCATAGCTTTTCCTTGACATTGACAAGGATAAAAGCTATTATAAATGATGTGTTTCTATATAATCCAGCAATATAAAGACACAACAGCTTCGCATTCCGCCGCGCGCGGGATGCCCTACATAAAACGCCGGCGCAGTCCGGCAGAAACAAAATGAAGTTAGGAGACTCTATGCCAAAGAAAAAAACCGAACAGGGAGCTGTTCAGCAAACGCAGAACCCGCAGCAGCGCACTGCGAAGAAATCAAAGAAAGCGCCGGCCGATCCGATCAAGCAGCAGGCCAAGCAGTCCAGGCAGCAGAATCAGACCGCGCAGACGGCGCAAAAACAGCAGAAGCCCGTCAAGCCGCCCAAGACGGAAAAGACGACTGCCGCCCGCCGCGGCGGCGCGTCCCGCTCCCGCAACGGCTCCGCGAAGAAATACCGCAAGGGCGCGGCGCAGAATGAGACCCCGCTGCGCATCGCCTTCCTCGGCGGCCTGAACGAAGTGGGCAAAAACATGACCCTCTATGAGTATGAGGGCGATATGATGCTGGTCGACTGCGGCCTGTCCTTCCCGGATCCGGAAATGCCGGGCGTCGATCTGGTGATCCCGGATTTCACTTACGTGGAGCAGAATAAAGACAAGATCAAGGGCATCGTCATCACGCATGGCCATGAGGATCATATCGGCGGCCTTGCCTATCTGCTCAAAACCGTCAACATCCCCGTCTACGGCACGCGCCTGACCGTCGGCCTGATCCAGGGCAAGCTGCGTGAGCACGGGCTGCTCGGCAGCGCGAAGCTCCACGAGGTCGCGCCGGGCGACGTTGTCACCCTCGGCAAATTCAGCGTGGAGATGATCCACGTCAACCATTCGATCCCCGATGCGATCGCGCTGGCGATCAGGACCCCCGGCGGCACGGTCGTGCAGACCGGCGACTTCAAGATTGACAGCACGCCGATCGACGGCGACATGATCGATCTCGCGCGCTTCGCCGCCCTCGGCAGCGAAGGCGTGCTCTGCCTGCTTTCCGACTCCACCAACGCCGAGCGGCCGGGCTACACCGAGAGTGAGCGCAAGGTCGGCGAATCCTTTGAGATCCTGTTCCGCAAGGCGGGCAGAAATCGCATTATCGTTGCGACCTTCGCCTCGAATATCCACCGCGTCCAGCAGATCATCAACGTGGCCGCCAGCCTCGGGCGCAAGGTCGCCATCATCGGCCGCAGCCTGGAGAACGTGGTGAATATCAGCGCCCAGCTCGGCTATCTGAATATCCCCGATCAGGTGCTGATCAACGCGGATCTGATCAATAAATATCCCTCGGACCAGCTGGTGATCATCACCACGGGCAGCCAGGGCGAGCCGATGAGCGCGCTCACGCGCATGGCGTTTTCCGACCACCGCAAGGTCGAGATCCGGCCGAACGATTACGTGATCATCTCCGCAACGCCCATCCCCGGCAACGAAAAGACGGTCGGCAACGTCGTCAACGAGCTGCTCAAGCTCGGCGCGCAGGTCATCTACGAAAAAATGTATGACGTCCATGTGTCCGGCCACGCCTGCCAGGAGGAGCAGAAGATCATCCTCGGGCTGGTCAAGCCGAAGTATTTCATCCCCGTCCACGGCGAGCAGAAGCATCTGCGCAAGCACGCCGGCCTCGCGGAGAGCATGGGCATCCCGAAGGAGAATATCGTCATTGCCGACAACGGCGTGCTCGTTGAGCTGACCTCCGCCGGCATCCGCCGCGGCGCTTCCGTGCCCGCGGGCAAGGTCTTTGTGGACGGCTACGGCGTGGGCGACGTCGGCAGCGCGGTGCTGCGGGACCGCAAGCATCTCGGGCAGGACGGCATTATCATCGTCACCGCTTCTCTCGATTATGAGACGGGTCAGCTGATTGCCGGGCCGGAAGTTGTCTCGCGCGGCTTTGTCTACGTCAAGGAGGCCGAGGCGCTGATCGATCAGGCGCGCAAGGTGGCGGAGAAAACACTCGAAAGCTGCTATTACGGCAACATTACGGATATGAACGCGATCAAAGGGAAGGTGCGCGACGCGATCTCGCGCTTCGTTTACGAGCAGACCAAGCGCAGCCCGATGATCCTCCCGATCATTATGGAGGTTTGATCCCGGATGAAAGTCAAGGGGTTCTGGCATGATCTGGTGCTCATCGCCGTTGCGGCGGCGGTGGCGCTGGTTTTCACGGCCATCACGGCGCAGAAGCAGCCGAAGCTCGCGCTTGCGCAGGGCGCCGCACTGCTTGCGGTGCTGCTGTTTGCGTTCCTGCGCGCGCTGAATGCGCGGACCCGCTACAAACGCTTTCTGCGGCGCATGACCGAGCAGCTGGATTTCACCGATCACAAGGTGCTCAGCGCTTATCCGTTCCCCGTCGCCGTCTGCGACGCGCAGGGCACGGTGGACTGGTGCAGCGATCGATTCCTGACCGAGATTGCCGGCGGGCGGATCACGTCGGCCGCGCGGATCGAGGAATTCAGCAACGGTGTGCCGCTGCAGACGCTCATCAGCGAGGATGAAACGGCCGTGCAGGTCGGCGAGCGCTATTATTCCGTCTACACCGTCCCGTATCAGGATGAGGAGGCGGAACGCTGCATCCTGATTTTTCTCGAAAATACCCGGCTCAAGCAGACAGAGCTGGCCTACGTCAGCAGCCGCCCGTATTGCGTGATCGTGGAGCTGGACAATCTCGACGACGTGCGCGGCAGCTATCGCGACAGCGAGCGCGCGGAGATCCGCAGCCGCATCGAGGCGGCGCTGGATGCCTGGGCGGAGGGCTTCGACAGCTTTACCAAGCGCGTGACGGACGATCGCTATATGATCCTGACCGAGCAGAGCAATTTTCAGAAGATGGTCGAGGGCAGATTCGCGATCCTTGAGACCGTCCGCAATTTCGAATACAAAGGCAAGCGCGTCGGCGTGACGCTGTCCATCGGCGCGTCGGGGGGCGACACCATCCGCCTTTGCGAGCGCAGCGCGCGCAAGGCGCTGGAAATGGCGCTCGGCCGCGGCGGCGATCAGGTCGCCATCCGCACAAAGAACGGCTATGATTTCATCGGCGGCGTTTCCAAGAGCGCCGAAACGATCAACACAGTGAAAAGCCGCGTCATGGCGGCCGCGCTCGCGGAGCTGATCAAAGCGAGCAACGGCGTGTTTCTGATGGGGCATACATACACGGATCTTGACGCCATCGGCGCCTCGATCGGTCTGGCCGCGGCGGCGGCGAGCTTCGGCGTGCCGGCTTATCTCGTTGCGGATCCCGCCAAGTCGCTGGCCGGCGCTCTGCTTGACCGCGCAGCTGCGGAAATGCCGTCGCTCCGGATCGTGCAGCAGGCGCAGGCGCTCGAGCTGATGAACCGGCGCTCGCTGCTGATCGTCTGCGACACGCACGTGCCCTCCTTCATGGAGTTCCCGGAGGTGTTCGAAGCGGCGGAGACGCGGGTGATCGTCGATCATCACCGCCTGGCCGCCGAGCCGGAGCAGGAAGTCGTGCTCTTTCATCACGATCCCGGCGCTTCGTCGGCGAGCGAGCTGGTCGCGGAGCTGCTGCAATATATCAATCCGGATCTGATCCTTCCGAAGCTTGCGGCGGAAGCGCTGCTGGCCGGCATGATGCTGGATACCAAGGGCTTTGTCGTGCGCGTGGGTGTGCGGACCTTTGAGGCGGCGGCGTTCCTGCGCGAGAAGGGCGCGGACACGGTCAGCGTCAAGCGTCTGTTTGCCAATCCCATGGAGGTCAACCGCGAGCGCAACCGCGTGATCTCCGCGGCGGAAAGGTATCGCGGCTGCGCGATCTCCGCGGTGGAAGACGACGTGGAGGAAGTGCGCATCGTTGCCGCGCAGGCGGCGGATGAGCTGCTGAACGTGAGCGAGACCCTGGCGGCCTTCGTGCTCTATCGGAACGGCGACGCGATCAATATTTCCGCGCGCAGCTACGGCGAGATCAACGTGCAGCTGATCATGGAAGCGCTCAGCGGCGGCGGCCACCGCACGATGGCGGCCTGCCGGCTGCCGGAAACCACGATCGAGGAGGCCATGCGGGATCTGAAGGCGGAGATCGACCGTTATTTTGAAGAAAATACCTGAAAAGGGGTGTGCATAGTGAAAGTGATTCTAATGCAGGATGTGAAGGGCCTTGGCAAGCGCGGCGAACTGGTCAATGTGTCCGACGGCTATGCCCGCAATTTCCTGTTTCCGCGCAAGCTCGCGGGCGAAGCGAATTCGCAGGCCATGAGCGAGCTGAAAAACCGCGAAGCGGCTGAAAAACACCGCGTTGAAACCGAGATCGCCGCGGCGCAGGCGGCCAAGGAGAAGCTCGAGGGCAAGACCGTGCGCATGACGGCGAACGCCGGCGCGAACGGCAAGCTCTTCGGCTCTGTGACCGCCAAGGACGTGGCCGGCGCGCTGTCCGATCATTTCGGCATGCAGATCGACAAGCGCAAGGTCAGCGTGGAGGATATCAAATCCTTCGGCACCTATCCGGTGGAGGTCAAATTCTATAACGGGATCGTCGCTTCCCTCTACGTGATGGTCGGCGAATGATCCGGACGGAGTAAACAACATGGCGGAACATAGTGTGATCCAACTTGATCAGATGCAGATGCCGTTCAGCCTCGAAGCGGAGCAGGCGGTGCTCGGCAGCATTCTGGTTGATCCGGCCTGCCTGCCGCAGGCGGCGGTCTATATCACGCCGGAGGCGTTTTATCTGCCGCAGCACAGCGCGATTTTCAGCGCGATGCTGACCATCGACGGCACCGGCGGCAGGATCGATCCGCTGGTCGTGCTTGATCTGCTGGTGCAGCAGGGCGTCTACGACAACACCGCCGGGCGGACGTATCTGTTTGAACTGGCGCAGATGGTGCCCTCCACCTCCAACGTGGAGATGTATGCCAAGATCGTGCGCGAAAAATTCTATATGCGCACGCTCATCAACGTCTCGAGCGAAACGATCGACGACGCCGTTGCGCAGGAGGAGACCGCCGATACGCTCCTTGACCGCGCGGAGCAGAATATCTATAATATCCGGCGCGGGAAGGCGACCAACGCGCCTTCCAAGCTCAAAGATATCATCGTCAACAACGTCTATGATACGCTGAAAAAGATCACGGGCGAGGATAAGGAGCTCTATAAAGGCTACACCACCGGCTATACGGATCTGGATAAGATCCTGACCGGTCTGAACCGCTCGGATCTCGTGCTCATCGGCGCGCGGCCGGCGATGGGCAAAACCAGCTTCGCGCTCAATCTGGCGCGCAATGTGGCGGTCAAGGGCAACCGCAAGGTGCTGTTTTTCTCGCTGGAAATGACGAAGGAGCAGCTGGCCATGCGCGTGCTCGGCACGGAGGCCCGCGTCTCCAGCCATAAAATGCGCAGCGGCGTGATCACCAACGACGAATGGATCCGTCTGGGCAAGGCGACCATGGCGCTCAACGACTGCGAGCTGTATTTTGACGATTCCTCCGGCATCACCGTGCCGGAAATGAAGGCCAAGACCCGGCGCCTGGGCGGCGTGGACTGCGTGATCATCGACTATCTAGGCCTGATCACCAGCAGCGCGCGCAAGGAGAACCGCGTGCAGGAGGTCAGCGACATCACCCGCAATCTCAAGATGATGGCAAAGGATCTCAACATCCCCGTCGTCTGCTGCGCGCAGCTCTCCCGTGCTTCCGAAGGGCGCGGCAAATCCCACCGTCCCCAGCTGGCCGACCTGCGTGAATCCGGCTCTATCGAGCAGGATGCTGATATCGTGCTCATGCTCTACCGCCCCGATTACTATAAGGGAGAGCAGGAGGACGGTGAAGCGCAGGACGCTGCGGACGTCAACAAGGTGGAAGTGATCGTGGCCAAGAACCGCCACGGCGAGACCGGCACGGTCGAATTTGCCTGGGACGGCGAGCACACGCTGTTTATCCCGATGGAGGCCGACCGCGATGCTTGACCGGGTCCGCCGCACGGCGGCGCGCTATGACATGCTGCCGCCCGGCTGCACGGTGATCGCCGCGGTGTCCGGCGGAAGCGATTCCATGGCGATGCTCGACCTGCTTTGCCGTCTGCGTGCGGAGCGCGGGTTCACCCTGCGCGCGGCGCACGTCAATCACGGCCTGCGCGGTGCGGCGGCGGATGCGGATGAAGCCTTCGTTGCGGCAGCCTGCGAAGCGCGCGGCATCCCGCTGGAGATTCTGCGCGCGGACGTCGCGCAGGAGGCTGCCAGGCGCGGCCTCGGCGTGGAGGACTGCGGCCGGCAGGTGCGGTATGCGTTTCTGGAATCGCTGGATCCCGGGGCGCGCATCGCAACGGCGCATCACCTTGAGGACCGCGCGGAGACCTTTCTTCTGAATTTCGCGCGCGGGGCGTCCCTGCGGGGGCTGTGTTCGATCCCGCCCGTGCGCGGGAGGATCATCCGCCCGCTGTTTGACGTCACGAAAGCGGAGATCCTTGCGTATTGCAAAGAACGGGGCCTTTCGTTTGTTACGGACGAAACCAACGCGTCGCCGCAGTATGCCCGCAACCGTCTGCGCGCGCAGGCGATCCCGGCGCTGCGGGAGACGAACGACGCTTTTTTTGCTCATGCGGGCGCGTGTATGGACGACCTGCGGGAGGATGAAGCCTTTTTGCAGGCGCAGACTGACGCGCTGCTCGCGCACGCCGCGCTGCCGGCGGGCTGGGATGCCCGGCGGCTGGCCGAGGCGC
>JAFWCS010000329.1 GCA_017534365.1 Clostridia bacterium
CATGCCGTCCCGCAGGGCGCTCGCGGAGATGCAGCAGCCGGCCTTGGCGGTGGTGCCGGTTTTCAGGCCGGTCGCGCCCGGGTAAAAGCGCACGAGCTTGTTGGTGTTCACCAGCGCGGTCGCCCCGCCGCGCAGGCTGTCCATCCAGATCGTGGTATAGTCCAGGATCCCCTCATGCTGCAGCAGCGCGCGCGACATGATCGCCACGTCCATGGCCGTGGTCTTGTGGTCCTGCGCGCTGTCGTCGAGCCCGGTGCAGTTTTCAAAATGCGTATCCCGCATGCCGAGCTGCTTTGCGCGCTCGTTGAGTCGCTGCACAAACGCTGCGTCGCTCCCCGCGATGTATTCGCCCAGCGCCGTGCAGGCGTCGTTCGCGCTGCTGACGGCGGTGGCCTTGAGCAGCTCGTGCACGGTCATCTGCTCGCCCTCCTTCAGCCAGATCTGCGAGCCGCCCTTTCCGGCGGCTTCGGCGCTGACCGTTACAGGATCGTCCGGCCCGATCTGCCCAGCTTCGATCGCCTCCACGACCAGCAGCATCGGCAGGATCTTCGTCACGGAAGCCGGCCAGAGGCGCTCGCGTTCGTTCAGTTTCAGCAGCACCTTGCCGGTGGAAACCTCCATGAGCACGGCGGCTTTCGCCTCGATCTCCACGGGCAGCGTCTGCGTCGACGCAGACGGACGCGGCGGCGCGGCGGCAACACAGAGCGCGGCGGTCAGCAGGCCGGCAAGCAGGCGTCGGATCAGTTTCATGTCATCGTCCCCTTTCGATCCATTTTTATTGAGAATAATCATTGAATATCACTGGTTTTTGTGATAGAATAAAATGATTAAAGAAAACCGGACAAAACGGAGGCGCCCATGAAAGCGGCATTTTTCACGCTTGGCTGCAAGGTCAACCAATATGAAACCGAGGCGATGGCGCAGCGGCTCGAGGCGCAGGGCGTTACAATCGTGGATCCGGCGCAGGACGCGGATCTCTACGTGATCAATTCCTGCACCGTCACCGCCGAAAGCGACCGCAAGACCCGGCAGGCGGTCCGGCGCTTCAAAAAGCTGCACCCGGACAGCATTGTCGCGCTCACGGGCTGCATGCCGCAGGCCTTCCCGCAGGCGAGCGCCGCGCTGGACGCGGCGGACATCGTCATCGGCAACAAAAGCAACCATCTGCTTTACGACTACGTTTTGCAGTATCTGAACGGCGGCGGCCGGATCGTTGCGATCGAACCGCATCCCGCGCAGCCGGGCGAAGCCTTCACGGGCGACGCGATCCGCGATTTCCACACCCGCACGCGCGCCGCGGTCAAGATCGAGGACGGCTGCAACCGCTTCTGCAGTTACTGCATCATTCCCTATGCCCGCGGCCGGGTGCGCTCGAAGCCGCTCGAAGCGCTGCGCGAGGAGCTTGCCGCGCTGGAGAAAGCAGGCTTCTGCGAGATCGTGCTGGTCGGCATCAACCTCTCGGCCTACGGCAGCGACCTGGGCTGCACGCTCGCGGACGCGGTGCGCCTGGCGGCCTCCTTCCCGGGGATCCGGCGCGTCCGGCTCGGCTCGCTGGAGCCGGATCACATTACGGACGCGGTGATCGCCGCGCTGCGGGAGATCCCGGAATTCTGCCCGCAGTTTCACATTTCACTCCAGAGCGGCTGCGACCGGACGCTGCGGCGCATGAACCGGCATTATGACAGCGCGGATTATCTCGCGCTTTGCAAAAAGCTGCGCGCCGCCTTCCCCGACGCGACGCTCACAACGGATCTGATGGTCGGCTTCCCCGGCGAAACGGCGGAGGATTTTGAGCTTTCCCGCGCCTTTGCGCAGACCGTCGGCTTCGAAAAGATCCACGTCTTCCCCTATTCCCGCCGGGACGGCACCCCCGCCGCCGCGATGCCCGATCAAGTGCCGCAGGCGGAAAAGGCCCGCCGCGCCGCCGAACTGGGCAAGACGGCCTCCGCCCTGCGCACGGCCGCATGCGCGCGGCTGATCGGCCGGACCGTTGAGATCCTGCCAGAGGAATGGCGCGACGGCGTCACGCAGGGCTACACCGCGAATTACATGCCCGTGCAGGTGCAAAGCGACCGGCCCCTGCCGCCCGTGCTCACGCGCGTGACGGTCACGGGCGTCGCAGAGGAGATCTGCCTCGGCACGCTTGCGCAGGCGGAAGACGCCGGCGCGATCTGAAACGCGCCGCATCATTGACTGATAACAGAAGCAAGGAGATCAGCTATGCTTTGTGAAGAACGGTTTTATGAAATCTACGGCAGGGAGCCGGAGGGGCTTTCCTTCTCCCCCTACCGCATCTGCCCCATCGGCGCCCACAGCGATCACAACCTCGGCAAGATCACGGGCTTTGCGATCGACAAGGGGATCCATCTGGCCTACAAGCCCAAAAAGAACGGCGTGGTGGAAATGAAAAGCCTGCAGTTCCCCAAACGCGCGCAGTGGCATATCAGGGACGTCGGCGAAAAAACCGGCGACTGGGCGGATTATCTGCGCGGCGCGACCTTTGCGCTGAGCAAGGATCACACGCTCAACGTCGGCCTGTGCGGCGTGATCGAGGGCTCGCTGCCGATCGGCGGCCTGAGCTCCTCCGCCGCGGTAATCCTCGCCTTTCTGGACGCGCTGTGCAGGGTCAATCAGATCGAGCTGACGGCGCAGGAGCTGATCGACGTCGCCTTCGACGCCGAAAAAAACTACGTCGGCGTCAACGTCGGCACGCTGGACCAGAGCTGCGAGGTGCTCTCAAAGAAGGAGCACCTGCTGTATCTGGACTGCAGGGACAATCAGTATGAGCTGATCCCGACGCATCCGGCCATGCCGCCTTATCAGATCGCGATCTTTTTCAGCGGGCTGGAGCATTCGCTGGCCGGCTCGAAATACAACATGCGCGTGGACGAGCTGCGGGCGGGCGTTTATGCCCTGCAGGCCTTCAGCGGCGCAGACTACGGAAAATTCAATCAGGCGAACGCCCGGGACGTGGCGTTTGAAGTGTATGAAACGTATAAAGACCGGCTGCCCGCGCCCTGGGCGCGGCGCTGCGAACACTGGTTCACCGAATTCCGCCGCGTCGAAGCCGGCGCGGAAGCCTGGCGGCGCGGGGATCTGGAAGCCTACGGCCGGCTCTCCTTCGAATCCGGCTGGAGCAGCATTCACAACTGGGAATCCGGCGCGCCTGAGCAGATCAAGCTCTATGAGATCATGCGG
>JAFWCS010000330.1 GCA_017534365.1 Clostridia bacterium
ATGATCTCAGCGATTTCAAAACGGTGTATCAGCAGTATAAAGCCGTCCTCTTCCTCTCGGAGCTGAAAACCGCGGCGATGCGGGAGGCGCTGGCGCTTTGCAAAAATGACCGCGTCCCCTATCTCTCCGCTTCAAACCTGAAAAAGACCTTTTCCGCGCCGGAGCTGCGTGCCTTCTGTGAGACGCAGGGCATCCGGATCTTCTGCAAAAGCGACGACGTTCTGTATATCAACCAAAACTATCTGGTCCTCCACGCGGCCGAAGCCGGCGTCAAAGCCGTTGCGCTCGACGGTGTTTACGCCTGCCGCGAACTGCTGACGGAGGACGGGATCCGCGTCACGGCCTCAGAGCTGCGCATCCCCATGGAAGCGAACGAAACAAAGCTGTTCGCGCTCGCGGCGCAGGCATCAGGCTGACCGGATCTCACAGCTTCAATTTCAAATAAAGGAGGTGATCCCGTGCCCTACGCCGCATCCTTCGGACCGCTGCTGCTGACGCTGCGCCGCCGTGCCGGCGTTTCCCAGCTGGAACTGGCCGACGCCGTCGGCAAGACCGCGCAATACATCAGCAACATCGAAAAAGGCAAAAACAACGCCCCGCCCGATCCCGCCGCGCTGGACGCGATGATCGCCGCCCTGCAGCTCTCACCGGCCGAGGCGCGGGAATTCCGCCTTTGCGCCTTCGCCGACCGCGGCATGCTGCCGCCGGAGCTGTTTCGCTATCTGCAATCCTGCCCGCCGCTGCTGGACCTGCTTTGGGAGGGCCTGCAGCGCGGCCTGACCGCCGACGACTGGGCAATCATCTATCGGGAGACGATCAAATGAAAACAACGCCTGACTACGTCAAATACGCCGCCTCAATCGTGCCGAGCGAGCGGCAGCTGCGGTGGCAGCAGCTGGAATTCTATGCGTTTTTCCACTTCGGCATCAACACCTTCACCGACGCCGAATGGGGCAACGGCAACGAGGACCCCGACCTGTTTCAGCCGGAGAAGCTGGATTGCCGTCAATGGGTCAAGACCTGCAAGCTCGCGGGCATGCGCGGCGTGATCCTGACCGCCAAGCATCACGACGGCTTCTGCCTCTGGCAGACGAAGACGACCGACCACAGCGTCGCAGCCAGCAGCTGGCGCGGCGGCAAGGGCGACGTCGTGGCGGAATGCGCCGCAGCCTGCCGGGAATACGGCCTGCAGTTCGGCGTCTATCTCTCCCCGTGGGACCGCCACGAGGAGACCTACGGCACGGGCGCGGCCTATGACGAATTCTATCTTGCGCAGCTGCGTGAGCTGCTCACCGGCTACGGCCAGCTCTTCTGCGTCTGGATGGACGGCGCCTGCGGCGAAGGGCCGAACGGCCGCAAGCAGCATTACGACTGGGCGCGCTATTACGCGCTGATCCGCAAGCTGCAGCCGAACGCCGTGATCAGCATCAGCGGGCCGGACGTGCGCTGGTGCGGCAACGAAGCCGGCGTGTGCCGGAGCAGCGAATGGAGCGTCGTCCCCTACTGGCATTCCGAAGCCGCGCGCATCGCTGCGTCCAGCCAGCAGGACGTGACGAAGCCCCCGAAAAAAATCAATCCCACCGCCCTGGATCTGGGCAGCAGGAAAGTCATCAAGCACTGCAGTCAGCTCATCTGGTACCCCGCCGAGGTGGACGTTTCCATCCGCAAGGGCTGGTTCTATCACGCCTCGGAGGACCTCACGGTCAAGACGCTTGACAAGCTGCTGGACATCTATTATAAATCCGTCGGGGCGAACGCCTCCTTTTTGCTGAATATTCCCCCCACTCCCGAGGGAACACTACACAAGCAGGACGTGGAAGCGCTGCTGAATCTCGACGCGCAGCTTTCCATTGATTTCAACGAAAACCTTGTCGCCGGCTCGACCGTGACCGAGGACCGCCGGCGCGACGCCGCCCATACCGGCCAGCGGGCGCTCGATCCGGATCCGGAAAAATACTGGCACTCCGGCGAAAACCCGGACGGCGCAACGCTGATCCTTGATCTGGGCGAGGAATTCGACATCGACAAGATCGTGCTCGGCGAGCACATCCGCACCGGGCAGCAGATCGAGGCCTTCACGCTTTATGCGGAGCAGGGCGGCAAATGGAAGCGCCTGTGCAAGGGCACGGTGATCGGTCACAAGCGCATCTGCCGCTTCGAGGAGATCCGCGTGCGCCGCTTCAAGCTGGTGATCGAGCAGGCGCGCTGCTTCGCGACGCTCAGCCTGCTGGAAGCCTATTGATCACTCCCAGGTCTTCCAGACCTCCGGGCAATAGCCGACGGTCGCCTGCCGGCCGTTGCGCACGATCGGCGTTTTAAAGAGCCGGCCGTCCGCAAGCAGCTTTTCCTCCACGGCTTCCTTGCTCGCTAGATATTTGATAAACTGCTCCTCATACGCTTTGGACTTTTCGTTGATGAGCGCCTCCATGGAGCCGACCGCGGCTTTGACGCTCTGGTATTCCCCCTTGCTCAGATTCTTCTGCGTCAGGTCGATGAACTGGAATTTGATGCGGCGCTCCTTGAAATAGCGCTGCGCTTTCTTGGTATCAAAGCACTTGTTCGTGCCGAAGATCTGAATATTCATGCCCATTCCCGCGGCAATGCCGCCATTCCTTTCATTCTTTTTTGGCGCCGAAGCGCCGGACAAAGCCCCCACGCACCCTCCGCGTGGGGGCGGAGGTCAAGCCTATGGTACTAAATCTTCCGCCGCAAGTCAATACCGTGATCGAAATTCTTTCCGCCGCGGGGCACAGCGCCTATGCGGTCGGCGGCGCCGTGCGCGATCTGCTGCGGGGCGTCGAGCCGCACGACTGGGATATCACGACCGACGCCCTGCCGGAGGAGACCGCCGCCTGCTTCGCGGGCTTGCGCGTGATCGAAACCGGCATGAAGCACGGCACGGTGACCGTTCTGCTGGACGGGATGCCGCTGGAGATCACGACCTACCGGCTCGACGGCGGCTACAGCGACCATCGCCACCCGGACAGCGTCACCTTCACCGACCGGGTGGAGGAGGATCTGTCGCGGCGGGATCTGACGATCAATGCGATGGCCTACAGCCCCCTGCACGGCCTGTGCGACCCCTTCGGCGGCGCGCAGGACCTGAAAGAAAAGCGGATCCGCTGCGTAGGCGACCCCGCGCGGCGCTTTGACGAGGACGCCCTGCGCATCCTGCGGGCC
>JAFWCS010000331.1 GCA_017534365.1 Clostridia bacterium
AGTGTCCTGTTGAGCCGCAGGCGAGTTTTGTCCGGTCGCCCCGACGGCCCGGACCGCACGGATATCATATTCTGAAATATGATATAGAAGTGCGCCTTCGTCCTGTTCCCGCCCGAAGGGATTTATCGTTTTCTCATTCCGTCATTTCCGCATCACCTCCCGCGAAATCGTTTTTGTGAAATCCCGTGTTTTGTCCCTTCGATAAGATTGTTTTTCTTTCGTCTTTCTTACGGATAAGCGGCAACAAAACATAACCACATTCTCTTGAATCCTCCTCGATGAAATAAAAAAAGAACGCACTCAACAGAGCAGATTTCAACCGTTCGGTTGTCTGCTTCTGCCGAGGGCGTTTCCGCGTAGTAAATGCGTCGAATCAGTTTAAAACGAAAACAAATTGATGATTACAAGGAGCAGAACAAGATGAAAGATAAGATGAAAACCATTCTTCCCGGCGATCTCGTCGGCCGTATCGAAGACGGTGATTACGTTTATTATACTGTTCGGAAGATTGAAGCAGGGAAGCTGATCTGCACCTATCTCGACGATGATTTCGATGAGGAGTTTGATGATGACACTGTCAGGCTCAATCCCGCAAAGGTGGATCACTATCCGCTTGTGACGGTAAGTGCGGATCAGGTGCGCTCCTTTTTGAGATATGAGGCGTCCTACACCGAGATTTTCGGCGACGTGCGCCCCTGTGCCCGCCTGCGCTGTGAGGAAACAGTGATCATGAGCGGCGAGAATCTTCTGACAGCCTTCCGCCGCTGCAAAGAAGAAGGCTTCGATGCAGCCGAGGAAGCGTGGCTGAATCCGGCCGGACACCTGTTCGATAAGCTGTTTGTGTTTTCGAAAGACGCCGGTTCCGGCGCGCCGGTGGACGGGTATCGCCATCTTCCGTCGGCGGCGCAGCTGCTTTTCCGTCTCTTTGCACCGGCCGTCTGGCCGTGGCAGCGGGATACAGACGTGCCGGATTTCGACGAACTGATTGCCAAAACAGAGGAAACAATCCGAATGCTCTCGCTCCCGGTGCCTGCGCGCCCGTATGCGGATGACGATAAAGAGCACTATATCCGGATGTTTGACAACGACGACATGCAGGCAGCGGCGACCGACGACGAAATCGCGCTTTGGGTGCAGTATGTGGATGAACTGTGTGAAAAAGAGAATAGAACCGCCCTGTATGCGAAAGCGTATTCGTTTTACGGCGGCAATCGCGCCTATGCCTGCGACTGGTGCGGCGCGCGCGATCTGCTTCTGAAGCTGATGGAAATCGACGAGAATCCCTTTCTCGCCAACACGCTCGGCTACATTTTCTATTACGGCAGATGCACCGACGGTGTGCCGGAATATGAAAAAGCGTTTTATTATTACAACATCGGCGCGGCGGGCGGCATTTATGAATCGAGATACAAGCTTTCGGATATGTATCGCCACGGCTACGGCGTGAAGAAGAATCATCAGATCGCTTCCGGCATCATTCACGAGCTGTATCGCGAAAACCTGAAATATATTCAGCGCGGTCACACGGATTGCAAGTTTGCCGACGTTGCGCTGCGTATGGGCAATCTCCGGCGCGATGGAATCGTGGGAGAAACGCCGGATCCTGACGACGCATACTGGTATTATTTGCAGGCGGATTTCGCGATCAGGCAAAGACTGCGCGACTGCAATTGGTACGGCGACACTTCCGTTGCCGCCGGGATCGGCAAGGCCATCGACGAGATTCTTCCGGCAACGTCGTATGCAAAGCCCTGTTATACGATCCGCATGTGGTCGGTTGCGCAGCTGCTCTCGAGCGCGTTTGCGCTTCACCGCAGGGTGGAGGCGAAGATCAGAAAGCTGAGGGACGGGCAGTACAGTCTTCGTTTCCGGATCCAGCCGATGAAAGGCGAAAAGAACCCGCCGCGGTTCTTTGTGACCTTGCCGCAGGCGCATTTCTGCGGGTATCTCGATCACATCACCGTCAAAACCGAGGAGCTCTACGATTTCCGTATCGACGGCAGAAGATTTGAAGGCGAAGCAGCAACGGTGATTTTTGATGATATCGACTATGCCGCTTTTGAATTCTATGGCGCATGCGTGATGGAGCTGAACGCCGTATACGTGCTGAAGCTCCCGTCAAAGGAAAAAGGGGAAACATACGGCTTCGTTTCCGTCACGTTTTCAGACGGCGGCAGACACTATGATTATCGCTGCGATTTGCCTGGTATTCGCGTTGGCGACGAAGTGATCGTGCCGTCCCGCGATGGGGAAGCGCGTGTCAGAGTGGCGGCTGTTTTTGAGAGAACAGAATCGGAAACAACCCTGCCCATTGCAAAATACAAGTCGGTGCTGAGAAAAGCGTAAGACCGCTGCGCACAAAAAATGATTCCTATGGATCAACTCAGTCTGTTTCAACAACAGAATAGCGATCCGCGCCCGCCGGAGACGGTGATGTGGAATCTGTGGCACGGGTGCACGAAGGTGTCCGAGGGCTGCAGGCATTGCTACATGTTTCGCCGGGATGAAGCTGTCGGGAACGATCCGACCGTCGTGCGGAAAACGCAGGCGTTTTCTCTGCCGGTGCGCGTGCTGCGATCGGGTCCGTATGCGGGCGCATACAAGATCCCGTCCGGGTCGCTGATCTACACCTGCTTTTCGTCGGACTTTTTTCATCTGGCTGCCGATGCGTGGCGGGCCGACGCCTGGGCGATCATCCGAAACCGTCCGGACTGCCGTTTTTTCATGATCACGAAGCGGCCGGAACGGATCGCCGCCTGCCTGCCGGCGGACTGGGACGACGGCTGGGCGCACGTGACGATCGCCGTCACCTGCGAGAACCAGGCGGCTGCCGACAAGCGTCTGCCGGTCTATCTTTCGCTGCCGCTGCGGCATCCTGCGGTGATGATCGAGCCGATGCTCTCGCCCGTGGATCTCAGACCGTATTTTGAACAATACAGGACGCAAGAGGGGAGACCCGTCATCGCATCCGTTTCGGTCGGCGGCGAATCCGGCCCCGAAGCGCGGCCCTGCGACTATGCCTGGGTGCTGGATGTCCGCGCGCAGTGCGAAGAATCCGGCGTCGGTTTTCGCTATCACCAGACCGGCGCAAAGCTGATCAAGGACGGCAGGGAATATCAGATCCCGCGCGCGCTCCAGCATAAGCAGGCGAAGAAGGCACAGCTGGATCTTCGCGGATCTGCATAGACGGAACCCACGCGTCAGTCAATAAATAGTCTGCCGAAAATGCACACGGATTGTGTTGCCGGCAGATGGTCTGATGAAAACTATCAATGCGGTGTTTGATTGCTGATTTGCGGGAATGCAGCTGCAATTACACAGATGATTTGATAATTAATGATTCATTAAAGTTTTCATTAAAGCTACAAGTCCGTTTTTTTGGACTTGTTGTTTGCTATCCTGTGTACTGACAAAGGAAATGGGGGTCGGGAGAATGAAAACGCTTGCGATCATGATCGGGCTGCAGGGGAGCGGCAAGAGTGAATTCTGCCGGCGTTTCCTCACGCCGGACTATGTTCACATCAGTCTGGATGAATTGCACACGCGCAACAAAGAGGCGCTTGCAATCGAGGCCTGCATCCGTGCGGGGCAAAGCATGGTGATCGACAATACCAACCCGACACGTGCGGAGCGGCAGCGGTATATCGCGCTCGCAAAGGAGAATGGCTACCGTGTCGTCGGCTATTTTGTCGAATCGAAACTGCGCAGCTGCATCGCACGCAACAATCTGCGCACAGGCAAGGCGCGCATTCCTGCCAAAGCGATTGCGGCAACCTCCAACAAGCTGGAGATCCCGCAGTATGAAGAAGGATTCGATGCACTGTATTTCGTTCACAATGAAAACAATGAGATGTATGCGGAGGCGTGGAAACGATGATTTTTGAAGAACTGGATCAGAAAATGCGGATCTATGAACAGTCGGTGGATCAGTGTATATTGCCGGAGCTCTATATGGTCGCGCGCATTGACGGCCGGAGTTTTACGCGGCTGACCAAAGAAATATGCAGATTCGAAGCCCCGTTTGATGTGCGATTCCGCGATATGATGGTCGAAACGGTCAAAGCGCTGATGGATTGCGGCTTCCGGGTTGTCTACGGCTATACGCAGAGCGACGAGATCTCCCTGCTTTTCAGCCCGGATGAGAATACGTTCGCGCGAAAAATCCGCAAATACAAGTCGATCCGGGCCGGCACGGCGAGCGCGGCGTTTTCGCTGCAGCTCGGGCAGACGGGCGTCTTCGACTGCCGGATGATTCCGCTGCCGACGGTCGAAACCGTGCGCGATTATTTCCTCTGGCGGCAGGAGGACGCGGCGCGCAACGCGCTGAATTCACACTGCTACTGGCTGCTGCGCAAGGAAGGGAAAACGGTCGCGGAGGCGACGAAAATGCTCGAGGGGCAGTCGGTGGCGTTTAAAAACGAGCTGCTGTTTCAGCGCGGGATCAATTTTGACAAGCTGTCGAACTGGCAGAAGCGGGGCACCGGCGTTTGCCGGAGGCAGGTGGAAAAAGAAGGCTTCAATCCCGTGACCGGCGAGACGGTGACCGCCCTGCGCAATTCGCTCGCTGCGGACTATGAACTACCGATCCGCAAGGCCTACGGGGATTTCATTGAGCGCCTGATCACGGAACAGGACTGACGAGCACACAGAATGAAACGGAGGGCGTTGCGCATGGGCTGTCACTTTATGATTTATCGCACAAGCGGCCGGACAAAAGCCGCGCCGATCGTGCAATTCACGAACCGTGCATTCAATGACGATATTGACGTGGATCCGTGGGATCTTGAGAAAGATGATCTGCTTGAGTTCGACGCGGAAGCAATCGAAGCCGAGATCCACGCTGCGCTCGGCGAGAAATGCAAAACGCCGATCCGTTCCGCAAAGGGGCGCCCGTATCTTGAAGTGTTTACGGACTGGAACCATGCGCCGGAGGTGCTGAGTGCGGCGCTGCGGATCACGGAGCGAAACGACCTGGTGCTCTTCGACGCCGTAACGAAGCGGTGTTATTACAGGGAAACGCTTGAAATCAGAACCGTTTCGGAGATGAAGCTGCGCGCCCGTCAGCTGATCAACGCGATCAACAGGGAGACGGAGCGGCTGCGCGCGATCCGGAAGATCAACGAATGGCACGATCCCCGTGACAACACAATGGGACTGAACTACGTTGTCACGATCCGCAGGATCAAAGACGTTTCGTTTGAAGAACGGATCCTTGCCTTTGACGCCTGCCTGCGCAGGCATCTGGCGGAAGGCGAGGACTGCTGTGCGAGGACGATTGCTTTATTGTATTCAAAGAATTCTGGGTGCTTCGCTTCTGCTTTGAGGGCTACAACAAGCATGCAAACCGGATCGGCGTCGTGGAGGACGGCGAAGCGCGGACAAAGATCCTGCACCGCATGGGCGGCTGGGAAATGCTGCATGATCTGCGCACCGATCCTGATCCGCCAGCCAAAGAGATCCTGGATCGGCTGGATATCTATGAAATGGAGCGGAATTATCCCAATCCGTGCGACCGGCTTGCGGCCAGCATCCGGATTACCAAGCGGCTGCAAAAATGTCCGTTCGGCGTCGGATATGCGGCTGATCGCGGGTATTGCAAGAAATACGGGTTCTTTGATTTTGAAATGATGGATACGTTTTGGGAAGAACGCAGGGAATACCGCTCCGTGCTGTTTATGGACGAAGAAACGGCGTCGTTTCTTCTGTCGCTCATCCGGGAGGTCTGTCCGGCGGTTTATGACAATTATTACGGAGACAATATCCTGACTTACGACGCGCTCGACCGGCTGATCGAGATTATCAGCGAAACGAAGCGCCGGATGCTCGCGGATCCGGCGTCGCC
>JAFWCS010000332.1 GCA_017534365.1 Clostridia bacterium
GAAAACTGATCCGAAGGAGGCGGAACAATATGCAAGACAAGTCATCGCATGAAGAAATGCAGGAAATCCGAAACGCGCTGCTGGCGCTCGGATATAAGAAAGAAAGTCGCGTACTGATTACGCCGACCGCTCCGGGGCACGTCCGTGTCGCGGTGGACGGTATCGCTATCGGGATCTATGACCTGGCGCGGCACACCTTTGTGGACTGAGAAAGGAGGAACCCATGATTCCGCACATCAATGATATGGAGTGGCTCACGCCGCAGGACATCGCCTCTGCGATGCACATCAGCGTGGCCACCGTTAACCGCGAAATCGCACGCGGGCATCTGGTTGCGGCGCGGGTCGGCAGGATCAATCGGATCACGCAGGAGGATTTCCGGGCCTGGGTGGCTTCGATGCGAACGGGGGTGCCGGCATGAACACCCTGATTGCGGTTTTCAATTTCTGCGCCTGGCTGGTCGGTGTGCCGATCGTGATCGCAGCGATCATTGCCGTGCTGTATGAGCTCGGCGTGCTGCTGCTGGAAGGGCTGCGGGTCCGGCTGCGCAGAAACAAGCGCTTTATGGCGTGGCTGGAAAGCAAAGCGGAGCCGCAGGATGACGACCTGATCACCGCATATTCCTGGACGGAAGGAGACGCGGAATGACACGAATCACCTTGTTATTGATTGGCTGCGCCTGCGTCCTGGCGGTGATCTTCTGCATCATTTGCGCGCTCCAGGATTTTATCAAGTATAAGGACTGGACGTCCGGAATTCTGATGCTGATTTTCGCGCTGCTGATCTCCATCGTCGGCGCCAACTATCTCGAAGTATTCTTTTGGACCGTATGAAAAAGCCGCCCTCCGACGGCCATCGGAAAAGCGGCACAGGAATAAACCCTACATTCAGTATAACAGAAAGAAAGGAAGATGTCAATGGCAACAACCATCCATAGCCTTGAACTGGAGAACGTCAAGCGGATCAAAGCGGTCAAGCTTGAGCCGTCACCCACGGGGCTGACGGTGATCGGCGGCAAAAACGGCCAGGGGAAAACCTCGGTGCTGGACAGCATCGCCTGGGCGCTCGGCGGCGATCGCTTCCGTCCCTCTGCCGCGCAGCGTGAAGGCTCTGTCATCCCGCCGGCGCTGAAGATCACGCTCTCCAACGGCCTGATCGTCGAGCGGAAGGGCAAGAACAGCGACCTGAAGGTGACCGACCCGCAGGGCAGGAAGAACGGGCAACAGCTGCTGAACAGCTTTATCTCGCAGCTGGCGCTGGATCTGCCGCGCTTCATGGAAGCGAGCAGCAAGGAGAAGGCGGAAACGCTGCTGCAGATCATCGGCGTTGGCGAGCAGCTGTATGAGCTGGAGCACACGGAAACGACGCTCTATAATAAGCGCCACGCCATCGGCCAGATCGCCGACCACAAAAAGAAATTCGCGGATGAAATGACGAGCTATCCGGACGTTCCGGACGCGCCAGTGTCGGCCTCTGAGCTGATCCGGCAGCAGCAGAGTATACTTGCCAAAAACGCAGAAAACCGGCTGCTGCGCGAGCGCCGCGCGCAGATCGAAGCGCAGGCAAACGCACTTGCCGAGGAGCGGTCACGCATCGACCGGGAGCTGACGCAGACCCTTGCAGAGCTGGAGCGCGCCAATAAAGATACGCTCTTTTTGGAGGATGAAAGCACAGCGGAGCTCGAACGTAACATCGAGGAGATCGAGACGATAAATGCCAAGGTGCGCGCCAACCTCGACAAGGAGAAGGCCGAGGAGGACGCGAAGACCTGCGTGCAGGAATATGAGGCGCTGACGCTTGAGATCGAAAAAGTGCGCGCCGAAAAGAAGGCGCTGCTCGACGGCGCAGATCTTCCGCTGGATGGGCTGTCC
>JAFWCS010000333.1 GCA_017534365.1 Clostridia bacterium
AAGGTGAAGACCTGCACGCAAAGCTGGATAAAGGTTGCGGCGACTTCTTCATCCACCAGCGGCGTTTCCGGCGTCGACGCGGGCGTTTCCTCCACGATCGGCGCGGCGGTCACGGTGAATTGTCTGGTCTGCGCGGCCGCGGCCGGCACGCCGTTGGCGCGGATCTCCGCGGTATAGGTCCCGGCGGGCAGGGTCAGTGTGCAGGAGGACGCGGCGATGTTGTCTTCCGTGAGAAGGGCCGTCGCGCTGCCGGCGGCGAAGACCTGCACGCGGTAGCTCTGCGCGCCTGCCACAGCATCCCAGCTCAGGGCGGCGGTGCCCATGCCGGCGGGATCCACTGTCGGCGCTTCGCAGCTCATATGCAGCGAATAGAGCACGACCTTGTGCTGCGGCTGCGGATGGCTGTAGTGCTTGAGATCCTCATAAACGATCTTGTTGTTGTGCGCGTTGTTGTGCGCGTAATCATGAAGCCCGTCGCTGTCGATACTGCTGCAGAGCGCGGCGTGAATATAGACGTTGCCGCAGGTCTCGCAGACAAAGAAGAGCGGATCGCCCGGCACGACCTTGCCGGCGTTCGAGGTGCCGAGGATATAGTAGCGGCCGTTGGAGGGCGTCAGAAGATAGGGCGTGCCATAGGGCAGGAGCCGGCTGTAAAGCCCGTAGACGGAGGGATTGGTGACGGGAATGCCGCCGGCGGTCATGCACGCGGCAACGAAGGTGGCGCACTGACCGACGCCGTCGTTCCAATGGTTGGCGGCATAGGCGAGCGCGGCGTTGGGATCGTAGACGTAGCCCCCGGCGTCCGCGCCGGAAACCATCGTCGGCGCAAACAGCAGGGCGGCACAGAGCAGACCGGCGAGTGCGCGCCGGAGCGTCTTGCGAGCGGTATGAAACATAAGCATCCTTTCTGCCGGGATCTGATCCGGCCGGGGCGGAGGTGCGTCTCCGCAAGAGGTCAGGCCGTCTGCCGCCGAGGCGCGGCAGAGGCAGATGTTCTGAATATTATACCGCTTTTTTTCTGCAATGTCAAGCAATGCTGCTTTGCCGCGCGTAGTCCCGCATGAAAAGCCGCTCTTTTTCGCGCAGGCGGCGGAAATACCAGGGGATGCGTTTTTCCGCGGCGATCGGCGCCGTCCAGACGGAAATTGCGCCGGCGCGGTTGGCCGCGAGCACGTCCGCAAAGAGCTGATCGCCGACCATCGCGAGCGCGGAAACCGGCACGCCCAGGCGCTTGGCCATGCAGCGGATCGGCTTGTCGTTCGGCTTGTTGGCCAGGGCGATAAAGGGCAGCTTGCCCATTTTTCTGGAGAGATACCAGCCGCGATGCAGATAGGTATTGGAGATGATCGCGACGGGGACGCCGGCGCTGCGCATGGATGCGATCCATTCCAGCGTGCGTGCGGGCACGCGGTAGGAGGAATCGCGCACGGCGGTGTTGTCAAGATCGATCGCCACGGCTTTTGCGCCGATGCGCTCGAGCAGCGCGGGCGTAACGTCATAAAGCGAGGGCAGCTGATGCGCCGGATAGGCGTTCGGCAGCGGCCCGGTCGCGTTCGATTTCTTTTTCATCCTGCTTCCTAGCCTCCGATGGGTGGATTGCGGGCGCGGCGGCGGAAAAGAAACAGCCGGCAGCGCGCAGGCCGCCGGCAGGCAGCCGCCGGGATCGCCCGGCAGCCAAGATTATAACCGATCCGGCGGCAAAAGTCACCCCACCGGCGCGATATTCTTCTCTACTTCGCCGGGAATCGGACTCTACCGGGAGTAGAATTGAACAAATTCAAGCGTCTGTGTTTAATATTCTGCAAATCTGCGCAGCAATAGCCGCCGGCAGGCAAAAAGCGCCGCAGGCCAAAGCTGCAGCGCGTGATGCATGATCAGCTGATCGTAACGAGACCACTGAGATAGAGTTGAAGCGTGAAGAAGTAAAATGCGTAACTTGCCGGGATCGTCATGGAGGGCAATCGGATCGGCGCACTGTAATGTGTGTAACCGATTCCGGTGTGCAAAAGGACCATGTGATCCTCGCCGTTTTCAAGCGCACGGTAGGCGGACACAACGGCGCGGTTCCGGACGTCATCGGCGATTTCGGGATCAATTGCGGAGATCAGGAACGGAAGCAAATAATTGATGTCATCCGCGCTGCCTCCGTAAAAGGCGATATTGTCCTTGTAGTTTTGATTGGAGGCGTCATAATAAACGTTGACGTCCACAGCGCCGGTGATTTCAATCTGATCGTCCCGGATCGAACCGATCTGACAGTTTTCCGGCAGATAGGTGATCAGGTGCCGGGCGAACTGGTTGGCCGTCATGACCAGGCCGGACGGCGTCAGGACGGTGACGGCCTCCTTTTTGCCCCGGTCGGCGACTCTGGTTGCCAGAATTTCATTGCAGGCCGTGCATCTTTGTTCCTCCTTGCCGCCGAGGAGCGCGGCATCCGTTTTTTCCCATTCGCCAGGTGTGTGGCCGAGCGGATCACCCTCGGTTGCGCCGCAGACCGCGCAGGTTTTCGGCGCAGTACAGGTGGCGTCCTTCCAGGTGTGCACGGCCGGCTCGCCTTCGGTTGCGCCGCAGAGCGGGCAGTGCCGAGGCGCGGTGCAGGTGGCCGCGACCCATTCGTGTTTGCAGCCGCAGCCGGGGAGCAGCAGAAGAAGGATCGCGGCGCAAAGCAGGAGAGATCCGACTTTTTTCATTTGGCAGTCTCCTTGTTGATGGTTGTCACTCAGGGATGGCCGAGCACGTCTCCCGAAACGATACTGACAGAAGTCATATCGAAGCTGACCCGGAAGCAAAAGTCATAGGTTTCGTCCGGTACCACATAAATCGCTTCCGGATAAAAAATATCCACGTCCAGATTTGCTTCTTCATAGTCCGGGAAAAAATTACGCACCGCCTGAATGGCCAGAGGTCTCCATTCTGAGTAAGAACGTCCGTGTGACCAGCAGGGATAATTTGAAGAGCCGAGATATCCCGTGAGGATCTGATCGCTTTTCACATTGACATAATAGAGCGTTTCATTGGAATCTGCGGTCGGGAAGCTGTACTGGTCAATATACCAGTAAAGACCGGAATACCAGTTTGAATCGGAGGGCGCAGCCTCGGCGCCGACAAAAATGAAGTGTTCATAAGTTTCGGCGGTCAGCACATCCGGGTCCAGGTCTTTTTTTTCCGCGGCATAATAAGCCTGCATCATCCGGTCCGCCTGCCGTTTTTCTTCCGTGTCGACGCTGCGGTCAACGGGGAACGGCGAATTGCCTGAAGTTTTTTCCCAAAACAGCCGTACATTTTCTGCCCGTTCCGCATCCGTCGGGATTTTTGGCTGAACGTCCGAAGCGGAAATGCAGTCTGCCCGCGCGGCGGTTTCCGCCGAGATCCACAGCGCCGGCCGCACACCGCGGATTTGATCGGCATCGGCCGCGCCGAGCAGATCCACCGCATAGAGAATCTTGTTCATATCCATGCCAAAATAGGTTCCGTTGTCCGGCGTGCGGAGCCACCATTGATTGCGCAGATACCGTCGGTTTTCCGGTATCTGCGTGACTGCGTAAGCGGTCGGTTCGCAGAAATACCGCCCGTCAAACTGCAAATAGGTTTTGATTTCCTCGTAAGAAAGCAGGAAGACCGGGTCGCTGGTATGGAGACCGTCCTGCTCAACGTCGGTCGGGAGGATCGCCGCCTGCTCCGCATCCGAAAATGCCGCCGGGAGGAAGGCGGTCGCCAGCCAGGAACGGATGCCGGAGGTGCGCCATTGCGGCGTCTCTTCCGCGTCCGCAAACGGCCGGGCGTCCAGAATCGACGCGCTTAGAAGCAGCAGGCTGCCGTTTTTCTTTGCCAGCACGCGCCAGTCGATCGGCTCCTTGCCGTTTGCTTCGTCTCCGTCCTGCTCGTAATGACCGAACCGGGCGAAAGACCCAGGCGTGATGCCGTCCAGAAACGCTTCGGAGAGACGCTTTTGGACAGCGGTTATCTGCGTTTGCGTATCCTGAAAATACGGGATCAGTTCAAACAGGGCGAGCGCGCGTTTGTGGTCGCCGGCAGCCTCGGCCTGAAGCGCTTTATCGTAAACGGTTTTGCGCAGCGTGCCGTTGCGGTCCTTCTCTGAAAGAAAGGCGGCGGCCTGCGCGTATTGCCCGGCCTCCAGCAGGGCGTTGAGCTGCCGCTGTGTATGCCGCGGCAAAAGCACCGTGAACAGCACGACCGCAAAAACGGCCAGCGCGGCAATGACAGAAAACAGCGTGATCAGTCGTTTTTTCATGAAAACATCTCCGTTGATTCTTTTTCACCCCACCGGGCGGGAGCGGAGGAAGACGCGGTCGAGCGTATAGTAGCGCGCCTCATTGATCTTGCCGTTTGCGCCGATCACGCTGACAGTGTATTCATCCTCGCCCTTTTTGTTGGTGACCATGTAGGACGGATGGCCGTTTTTATCATAGCGCGTGTAGGAGGAGCGGTCGATATCCGGCTCGACGATGGTTTTGTAATAGGGTGTTCCGTTTTCGTCAAACCAGGTTTCATAAAGATATTTGGCCTTGCGGTTTGAGCCGTATTCCACGATCTTCTGATTTTTCACGACGTCCGTGCCGGGATAATAGACGAAGACCTGATAGGGTGTGTTCGCGTCGATATAGACCGCGCGCTGCACCTTGTTGCCGTTCTCGTCGTAGCTGTATTCCACCTTCTGCCCCTTTTCATAGGTGGTTTTCGTGGAAGCGATCTTGCCGACCGCGCCGTCCGCATCGGGCAGCGTCGGCGGGAAGGTGTTCCGGTCCAGTGAGCCAATCGCGAGATATTTCCCCTCCGCCTTTGCCGCGGTTGCCGGCGCCGTCGGGGCGGCAGTGGTCGGGGCGGCAGTCGTAGTCGGCGCTGCGGTGGTCGGCGGTTCCGTCGTCGCGGGCGCGGTTGCCGGCGTCTCGGTCGTCGGCGCGGCCGCTTGTTCCTGCGCCTGCCGGATGTCGGCCTCCAGCGTGTCATACAGTGCGCTGTCGCCGAATTTTTCCCGCGCTTCAGTCAGGATCTGCAGCGCGGCGTCATAGCCGCCGTTTTCAAACTGCGCCCGCGCTTCCTCATAGTAGGTGAGCGCGGCTTCATATTCGCCGTCGGTGATTTCATTGCCTTTGCCGCAGGCGCCGAGCGCGCACAGAAGCGCAAGGCAGAGCAGCGCGGACAGGAGCTTTTTCATGGGAGGGCCTCCTTTGGTTGATGCTGATCGGACAGAACGCCGTTACTTCAGGTTGATTGTGCAGGACGCCCGCCTTGCGGATCCGGCAAAGCGGGCATCCCTCGGATGTTTGTTTTACCAGCCGTAATGGGCTTCATGCCAGCCGCGGGCGATGGCGCCGAAGAACACCATCCAGCCGCCGCCATAGAAGAAATAGTTGAACATCTCATCCGAAAAGAGCATCTTCATCAGGATCGGGAAGCCCTTGATCATCATCTGAACATACTCCCAGATTGCCGCTGCCATGCCGTCGCCTCCTTTCGCTTAGATGGTTATTGATCAGGCAGGTCCGCGATTTGCGGGTTTCAGCCTGCGAGCGCGAGGATCAGAAAAATGAATTTTGCGGGGATCGCAATGAGCGACAGGATCCCTGTCAGACCGGTGAAAAACCCGAGCGTGAACATCGATCTTCCTCCTTCCGTTCTTTTATTCCGGATCCTTCGGCGCGTTCTCCGGTGCGGCTTCCTCCGCAAGCGTGCCGGCAGGCGGCGCATACGGCGGCACGGCAGGCGCGGCAGCGGGTGCCGGCGGATTGTTCAGGGCGGTTCGCGCCGCTGCTCCGTAGAGCGGATCGTTTGCCAGCGACTGTAGCGCGGGCGCGGCAGCCGACGCTTCCTTAAGGAACACTGCGTAAAGGATCAGCGTCAGGCCGGCGATCAGCAGCACGCAGCCGAAGCCGAATTTCATGATCTCTGCCGCATACATGGCGTTGTTTGCCGCCTGCGCGGCGGCATTCTGGATGCCGGTGTAGGCGTCGCCGCCATAGGTTATGTCACGCTGAGAGCTGCCGGTATACAGCGTGAAGCAGACGATCGAAAGCACTGTCGAGGCCAGACCGACAAGGCCGAAGAGGATTTGCTTGAGTGTGAATTTCATTGGAATGCTCCTTTCGGTTTTTTTATGTTTTCGTGAAACGCAGGTCAGCGTTTCACCTTTCCGCGTCCACTTTCAAAAGAGCAGCCGATCACTGCCCGAATGAACGCGGCCGGCGGGGCGCCGGGCTTCGTCAAAATATGCCGGACGATCTCTTATATGTTATTCTAACATATGACACTATGATAACATATAATTAAAAGAGGTGTCAAGCTATAATTGAGACGGAGGTGATTCGGCTTTGAAGAGATCGAATGAGTCCGAAGCGCAGCTGACGATCTCAAAAAAGAAGTTCAAGGGCGACGACAGCCACAGGGTCTTTTCCATCCGCGTGCGCGAAGAAACCGTTGCACAGCTGGAAGAGGTTGCGGAAAAAAGCAACCGCTCGCGCAACGAAGTGATCAACCTGTTGCTGGAATACGCGCTTGCACACTGTGAAATCGTCGACTGACCGCAGGCCGGCACACTCCTGGCGGGGAGTGCGCCGGCGCACTTTTTCTCCGCGCGCCGACCGCGTTCACTTATAAGATGCAGCAGACGGCAAAAAGGTTGAAAAAACGGCAAAAAAAGATGAAAAAATTTCCTGCCCGCCGCGCATTCATAATTATTTTATTTTTATTGCAAGAAATCTTAAAAAAAATCTTTTATTTTATTAGAACAGATGCTATAATAAACCATATGTTTTTTTGCATCGCCCGGCGCTGCAGGCGCCCTGCATTTCCGCCGCGGTGAAGCGGCAAAAGGAGAGAAACGCATGACAGACATTATTTCGGTCAAGAATCTCAGCAAATCTTACGGCAGCCATCAGGTGCTGAACAACGTATCGTTTGCGCTCGAGAGCGGCCAGATCATCGGTCTGCTCGGCCCCAACGGCAGCGGCAAGACCTCGCTGATCAAAATTTTCACCGGCCTGATCAACGATTATTCCGGCGAAGTGCTTGTGGACGGCACGCGTCCCGGCCCGGTGAGCAAATCCAAGGTGGCATATCTGCCGGAAAAAACCTATCTCGCCAACTGGATGACGGCGGACGACGCCATCAACTATATTGCGGATTTCTATGATGATTTCGATAAGGCGAAGGCCATGAAAATGCTGGACCTGTTTCAGCTGCCGCACAAGCAGAAGGCCAAAACCATGTCCAAGGGCCAGCAGGAAAAGCTGCAGCTGCTTCTTGTGATGTGCCGCAACGCCAAGATCTATATTCTGGATGAGCCGATGGGCGGCGTGGATCCCGCGGCGCGCGATTTCATTCTTGACGCCATTCTCAAGAACCGCCCGGAGGGCTCCACGATCCTGATGAGCACGCACCTGATCCACGACATCGAGGGCTGCCTGGATTCGATCATCATGATCGGCCGCGGCCAGCTGCTTATGCAGGGCACGGTGCCGCAGCTGCGCGCCACCGGCAAAACCATCAACGAGATCTTCAAGGAGGTGTTCAGCAGTGACTGGCAGATCTGAAAAAATCAAAAGCAAAATGGGCAAACTGATCAAGAATGACTTTCTTGCCAGCGCCCGCGTGATCCCGTTCTTTTATTTGGTGCTGATCGCCGCCATGGGCGCCTTCCTGATCGGGTCGAAGACAAACAACAACAAGCTTCTCGCGATCGGCATGGCCGTGAGCACGGTCGTTTCCATCCTGCTGATCTTCGTGACCTTTTTCTTTGTGGTCTATGATTTTTATAAATCGCTTTTTACCCAGCAGGGCTATCTGAGCTTTTCGCTGCCGGTGACCAGCCGCCAGCTGCTCGGCTCGAAGATGATCGTCTACGGTCTGTGGATGATCCTGAGCTACGCCGTGTTTCTCGGCGTGATCTGGTATATGGGCAACTACCTGCAGGACGACGTGATCGGCGAGGAAACGATGAACACGGCGGATCTGTTCCTGACGATGTTCAACCTGCCGACCAAGAGCCAGATTATCATTTATGCGATCTATATCATCGCCACCTTCTTCATCCTCGTGCTGACCTTCATTTCCATGATCTATTTCTCGATCTCCGCTTCCCACATGCGTGCCTTCCAGAAGGCGAATCTCGCCTGGGCGGTCGTGATCTTTGTGGCGCTGTTCATCGTGATGACCTTGGCGATCAACCTGCTGGAAAAGGCGTTCGTCATCAACCTGATCTTCTACGGCGATAAGAATACGCCGTCCATCGTGTTCGGTTATGACAACTATGCGGGCACTTCGTTCTCGCTGATCCCGATGATCTTCTTCGTTGTGCTGAACGTCGTGCTCTTCTTCCTGACGGCGGATATCATGCACAAGCGCATCAACATCAAATAATGAAAAAAATCGGCATCTTCGGCGGGACCTTCAACCCGCCGCACATCGGCCACGTCCGCCTGGCAAAGGCGGCTGCGGACGCGCTCGGGCTAGACCGCGTGCTGATCATGCCGGCCTGTGTGCCGCCGCACAAGCTGCCGGCGGCGCTCGCAAGCGGCGAGGACCGGCTGGCGATGTGCCGGCTGGCCTTCGGCGGGGATGCGCGCTTTGAAGTCTCCGATCTGGAGCTGCGGCGCGGCAGCAAGAGCTACACGGTGGAAACGCTGCGTGCGCTGCACGCCGGGGATCCGGCGGCGGAGCTCTGGTTTATCGCCGGGTCGGATATGCTCGCCACCTTCCGCCAGTGGTATCGCTGGGAGGAGATCCTCTCCCTCGCGCGGCTGTGCGCCGCTTCACGGGAGGCGGAGTTCGTGCCGGATCTTTCCGGCTTCACGCCGGCGCAGCGGGCGCGTATCACCGTGCTGCCGATCGCGCCGATGGAGGCCAGCTCCACCGAAGTGCGCGAGGCGCTGCGCAGCGGCCGGCCGACCGAACTGCTGCAGCCGCAGGTGCTGGAGTATATCGGAACGCACGGGCTGTATGCGGACGGGCTCTCCGCCTATCGCGCGCTGCTGCGCGACCGGCTGGACGCGAAACGCCTGCATCACAGCGAATGTGTCAGCGACGCGGCGGCGATGCTCGCGGCGCAATACGGCTGGGATCCCGAAAAGGCGCGGCTGGCGGGGCTGCTGCACGACGTGACCAAAAACGAAGCGCTCCCCGCGCAGTGGCATCTGATCGAGGCGGACGGCGGCACGCTGTCCGAGATCGAGCTGCAGAATCCGAAGGTCTGGCACCAGCGCTCCGGCGCGGCCTTCCTGCGGCAGAACGGGCTGGTGACGGATCCGGAGATCCTGAGCGCCATTGCCTGCCACACGACCGGCAAAGCCGGCATGACGCTGCCGGACAAGATCCTGTATATCGCGGATTTCATCTCCGCGGAGCGCGACTATCCGGACGTCGGGGTCGTGCGCCGGCTCGCGGCGCTCTCGCTCGAGCACGCGATCCTCTACACGTCCCGCTACACTGTGATGACGCTGCAAAAGAAGAAGCTGCCGCTGCACCCCGCAACGCTGGCCTGCTATGCGGATACGCTGCGGCACTTCGGACTGGATAAAGAAAAATTGCCCAACGGAAAGGATGACGCCACATGACGGAACCCATTGCCCTTGTAAAAACCATTGCTGCCGTTCTGGATGAAAAGAAGGCCGAGGACATCGTTGCGATCAAAACGGAAGAAGTGACGATCGTTTCGGATTATTTCGTGCTGGCCTCCGGCACCTCCTCCACCCACACCCGCGCGCTTGCGGATGAGGTGGAGTTCGAGATCAAGGAGCGGCTGGGCCTCGCGCCCGAGCATATCGAAGGCCGCGCCACCGGCTGGATCCTGCTGGACTACGGCACCGTGATCGTGCATATTTTTGACCGCGAAAGCCGCGAATATTATAACCTCGAGCGCCTGTGGGCCGACGCGCAGCTGATCGACCTGAGCGACGTGGTCAAACCCGAATAAGCAACGGACGAATTGAGAAGGAGATTTTCTTATGGCACAGTATGACTACAAAGCGATAGAGAAGAAATGGCAGAAATACTGGGAGGAGCACGAGACGTTCAAGACCGACGTCTGGGATTTTTCCAAGCCCAAATTCTATGCGCTTGACATGTTCCCCTATCCTTCGGGCGTCGGCCTGCACGCAGGGCATCCCGAGGGCTACACGGCGACGGATATCGTCTCCCGCATGAAGCGCATGCAGGGCTACAACGTGCTGCACCCCATGGGCTACGACTCCTTCGGTCTGCCTGCGGAGCAGTATGCCGTGGATACCGGCAACCATCCCAACGGCTTCACCCAGAAGAATATCGCCACCTTCTCCGGTCAGCTCAGGGAGCTGGGCTTCGACTATGACTGGTC
>JAFWCS010000334.1 GCA_017534365.1 Clostridia bacterium
AGTGGGTCTGGTCGGTGTAGAAGCGGGAGCCGTCCTTGCCCAGACAATGCAGATCGCCGAAGAAGGACTTCTTGTGGCCGGTGAAGGGGAAGATGCCCACGGGCACGGGGATGCCGACGTTGACGCCGACCATGCCGCCGTCCGTGCGCTTGGCAAATTCACGGGCATAATAGCCGCTCTGGGTGAAGATGACGGAGCCGTTCGCGAAGGGATTCGCGTTCATGACGGCCAGACCCTCTTCGAAATTCTTCACGCGCTTGATGCAGAGCACGGGCCCGAAGATCTCGCGGGTGCCGACGGTCATTTCTTCCGTCACGTTGTCGAGAATGGTGGGACCGAGATAGAAGCCGTTTTCATAGCCTTCGGGCACGACCGGGTTGCGGCCGTCGAGCACCATCGTGGCGCCCTCTTCCAGGCCCTTTTCGATCCAGTTGAGGATCGACTGCTTGTGCGCCGCGTTGACCACGGGGCCGAGCTGGGATTCTTTATCATACGCGGGGCCGATCTTCAGCTCCTTGGCGAATTTGACAAGATAGGCGATGAGCTTGTCGGCAATGCTCTCCTGCGCGACGATGACGGGCAGCGCCATGCAGCGCTCGCCCGCGCAGCCGAAGGAGGAGTTGATGATGCCGCGGGCGGAACGCTCGAGCGCGGCGTCCTCCAGCACAAGGCCGTGGTTCTTCGCTTCGCACAGGCACTGCACGCGCTTGCCGTTGGCGGCGGCGGTGGAGTAGATATGCAGACCGACGCTCGTGGAGCCCACGAAGGTGATGCCCTTCACGTCGGGATGCTCGAGGAAGATCTCCGCCTCGTGGCGGGAGCAGGTGACGATATTCACAACACCGTCCGGCAGACCGGCTTCCTGCCACAGCTCCGCCATGCGCATGGCGGTCATCGGCGTGAAGGAGGCGGCCTTGAGCACGATCGTGTTGCCGCAGGCGATGCACATCGGGGTCATCCAGCCCATCGGGATCATGCCGGGGAAGTTGAAGGGCACGATGCCGGCGAAGACGCCGACCGGCTCTTTATAAAGAACGGTATCATAGCCGCTGGAGGTGTCGCGCACGCTTTCGCCCATGGTCAGCGACGGCGCGGAGAGCGCAAGCTCGACCGGCTCCTTGACCTTGAGGATGTCGCCCTTCGCCTCGTTCCAGACTTTGCCGTGCTCGCGGGCGCAAAGCTCGGTCAGCTCGTCCATGTGCTCAATGAGCAGCTCGCGGAATTTATAGATGATCTGCACGCGCTTCATGACCGGCGTGTTGGACCAGCCCGGGAACGCTTTCTTTGCGCATTCGACAGCGTAGTTGACTTCATCCTTCGTGCAGCAGGGCGTCTGCGCCTGCACCTCGCCGGTGCTGGGGTTGTAAACGTCCATATACTTTTCACACTTGGATTCCAGCCACTGACCGCCGGCGAAATACTTCAGTTTTTTCACAGCCATCGGGTATCACTCCTGTCTTTTATAGTTAATTTATTTTATACCTAATTCTCTGCAAAGTCAATCCAAAACCGGGAGAAAACCGAAAAAACAGAAAAAATCGCAATAACGGTTGCGGAACCCCACGGGATGTGCTAAAATATTTTATTATAAACTCGCTGCAAGGAGTTGGTTGCGTGAAAATGGTTCCGCTGCGTGAAAAAATCGGCTACGGCGTCGGCGCGATCGGTCTGGATCTGAGCTACGGTCTGTTTTATTCCTACCTTTCGCTGTATCTGACAAATGCGCTGAAGATCAGCCCGCTGTTTTTGCTGATCCTCGCGCCCCTTGCCAGGATCTGGGACGGCGTCAACGACCCGATGATGGGCTCCATCGTCGATCGCACCCACACGAAAATGGGCAAATACCGCCCGTGGATCCTCACCGGCGCCTGTTTCAACGCCGTCGTGCTCTCTCTGCTGTTCAACATTGCGGGCTTCAACGTCGGCACGGTCGGTGTCTACGTGCTCGTCGCGGTGTTCTACGTGCTCTGGGGCATGACG
>JAFWCS010000335.1 GCA_017534365.1 Clostridia bacterium
AATTGCTGTTGGAGGCGCAGACCAGCCGGTGCACGGGCAGACCCATGACCTTCGCATAGTAGGCAGCGAGAATGTTGCCGAAGTTGCCGGTCGGCACGACAATGTTGATCGCATCGCCGCAGCGGACCGCGCCCTGGTTGATCAGGTCGCAGTAGGCGGAGAAATAATAGACGATCTGCGGCGCAAGGCGACCCCAGTTGATGGAATTCGCAGAAGAGAACGCCATGCCGTTCGCGGCGAGCTTCGCGGCGATCGCGGGATCGGTGAAAATCTTTTTCACGCCGGTCTGCGCATCGTCAAAGTTGCCGTGAATGGCGGAAACGCCGACGTTCGCGCCCTCCTGCGTGCACATCTGCAGCTTCTGCATCGGGCTCACGCCGTCGCTCGGATAAAAGACGAGGATGCGCGTATTCGGCACGTCCTTGAAGCCCTCAAGCGCGGCCTTGCCGGTATCTCCGGAGGTCGCGACGAGGATCACGATCTCCGTGCCGGGCGCGGCCTTGTCGCTCGCGACGGTCAGCAGGTGGGGCAGCATCTGCAGCGCCATATCCTTGAACGCGCAGGTCGGGCCCTTGAACAGCTCGAGGATCGCGGCGCCGTCGCCGATCTGCACGGTCGGCGCGATCTGCGGATCCGAAAATCCGCTGTCATAGGCTCCGTGGACGCAGCGGTCCACCTCGTCGGCGGTGAAATCGCTCAGATACATGGAGAGGATCGTGCGCGCGCGGCCGATATAATCCAGTTTGGCCAGCGCCGCGATTTCCTCAACGGTCACCGCGGGGATCGTCTCCGGCACGAACAGTCCGCCGTCCGCGGAGATGCCCTTCGTGATCGCCTGCGATGCCGTGACGGACACGGCGGGGTTTCTGGTGCTTACGTACTTCATGATCATCACCCTTTTGCACAATGATAATAAATTATTATATCATACTTTTTTCATCTTGTAAAACATTTTTGAAGAATTTCGCGGCATTTTCAAAGAAAATCCGGTCCAGCAGCGCCGCGTCGAGCCCGTGCGCCGCCAGATAGGCGCGCAGCGCAGGCATCCGGTCGACCCCGGCAAGGTCCGGATGGATCTCGCAGCCGTCGAAATCAGAGCCGATCGCCAGCGCATTTTCGCCGCCCAGTTCCAGAATGTGCGCCGCGTGGCGCAGCACGGCTTCCGGACCGTCATCGCCCGGATCGCCGAGAAAGCTGCGGCAGAAGTTCAGGCCGATCAGCCCGCCGCGGTCGATCAGCGCGCGGATCTGATCGTCATTCAGACTGCGGCGGCAGGAGAAAAAACGGTCCTCCCCCGGCGCGCGCGTTGCGCGCAGCACCTGTTCGCAGTTTGAATGCGACGCGATCACGGCCGCCTCGCTTTCCAGTGCGTCGTAAAAACCGGCACGGTTCAGATGGGAGACGTCGGCGACGATCCCGCGCGCCGCAAGCGCCCGCAGCAGCGTCTTCCCCGCCGGCTTCAGCCCGTCTTCCCGACCGGACTGACAGCCGAAGCCGAATTCGTTTTCGTCATTCCATGTCAAGGTGACCAGCTTTACACCCAGCGCGTCCAGACGGTCGAGCCCGCCGGGCGCCGCCAGGGGCGAGGCACCCTCCAGCGTCAGGATCGCGGCGCATTGTCCGCGCCCGAACGCTGCCAGAACCTGCGCGGAAGTCTTGCACAGCTTGATTTTCTCTGCATTTTCCGCCGCCTCGCGCGCAAAGTGCTCCGCCACGCGCAGGCTGTAGTCCAGCGCCGCCTCTCCGCGCAGCTCGTCCGAGACCCAGATCGCAAAGCACTGCGCCCATGCGTCAAGGCATTCCCCTTTACATAGATTGATATGCTGCGCGCCGTCCCGCAGCGGGATCCCCTGCCGCAGGCATTCCGACACCGTGTCGCAATGCAAATCGAACAGCTTCATTTTCTCACCTCAGAAGGCATTTTCCATATAGTCTATGCGCACGAGGTCGCAGCCGTTCTCCAGATAGACCTCGCACACGTCAAACCGCAGCTCCGCTTCGATCCCGCAGGCGCGCAGGAACTGCTTGGCCGCCTGCGTGAGGCGTTCCTGCTTGTGTTCGTCGACCGCTTCCATCGGGCGCAGCGGCGTCGCCTGATCCCGCGCCTTGACTTCGATAAAAGAGACCGTGCCGTCCCGCGCGGCGACGACGTCCAGCTCGCCGAAGCGGCAGGTGTAATTCGTGGTCAGGATGCGCCAGCCGTGATCGCGCAGCCAGCGCACGGCGT
>JAFWCS010000336.1 GCA_017534365.1 Clostridia bacterium
AGTCGATCGGCGAGCGTGCGTTCAATAACTGCACGGCGCTCACGAAGCTGACCGTGCCCGGCAACGTGGCGACGATCGGCGCCTATGCCTTCTCCGGCTGCACCGGCATCACGCAGGCGACCCTGCAATCCGGCGTCTCCGCGATCAGCAACAACGCGTTTGAAAATTGCTCCGGCATGGTGAAAATCACCGTGCCCGAGAGCACCGTGACCTTCGGCGCCGATATTTTCTCCGGCCGCAACGGCGCGCTGAAGATGTATGGCTACACCGGCTCGCAGGCGGAGGTCTACGCGAATGAAAACGGCATCCCGTTTGTCGCCCTGTCCGGCGAATGCGCGCACGAATGGAGCGCGTGGAGCAACGGCACGCGCACCTGCACAAAATGCGGCGTGACCGAGACCTGCACCCACAGCTACGGCGCGTGGAACAACGGCGAGCGCACCTGCGCCGTCTGCGGCATGACCGAGACCTGCACCCACAGCTACGGCGCGTGGAACAACGGCAAGCGCACCTGCACCGTCTGCGGCATGACCCAGACCTGCACCCACTACTACGGCGCGTGGCAGATCGTGCGCGAAGCAACGCCGGAGCAGGACGGCCTGAAGACCCGCACCTGCAGCATCTGCGGCATGACGGAATCCGCCGCGATCCCCTATGATGCGCCTGCGGGCGGCGACGCCGCGCTGGCGATGGAGGAGGCGACGGTTACCGTCGGCAACACCGTGCGCATGGAGCTCAAGCTTACGGAAAACCCGGGCGTGAGCTACCTGCGCCTGACCGTGCGCACCTGCAGCGGCGTGACGCTCACCTCCGTGGAGAACGGCACGATCATCCGGGATCTGGATCAGGGCGTCAATCTGGTCTGGAGCGCGGATGCGGATGCGACGGCGACCGGCGTGCTGGCCACGCTCGTGCTGACCGTTGCGGAAGATGCGCCGGTCGGCGACAGCACGGTCGAGGTGATCGTCCGCGAGTGCTACAACGCGGACGGTGAGGACGTGACGATCGCCGTGACAAACGGCACGCTGCATATCATCGACTACATCTTCGGCGACGCAAACGGCGACGGCGTCATCAACGGCAAGGACGTCCTGCTGCTGCGGAAATATCTGGCGAATTATAACGACGACACGCAGACCTCGACCGTTTCCGTCTTCAACGGCGCGGATGCGAACAATGACGGCGTTGTCAACGGCAAGGATCTGCTGCTCCTGCGCAAATATATGGCGAATTACGACGATGAGACCGGGACCTCAACTGTGATCCTCGGCTGATAAAGGAGGCGGAACCATGAAAAAGCTGATTGCCTGTCTGCTTGCCGCTCTGATGCTGGGCTTTGCCGCGCTTCCGCTTTCTGCGGCGGCGGCCGGCGCAGCCGTGACCGTGGAGAGCAAAACCGCAGCGGCCGGAGACACGGTCACGCTGACGCTGCAGCTCAGCGGAAATCCCGGCATCGCTTATCTGCGCCTGACGGTGGACGCCGCTGACCAGCTGACGCTGACCGGCGCGACCAACGGCAGCGTATTGAAGGATTTTGACCAGGGCGTGAATCTGGTCTGGAGCGCGGACGCAAACTCCACGGCCAACGGCACGCTCGCGACGCTGACCTTTGCCGTGGCGCAGAACGCCGCGGCCGGGGATTACCCGGTCTCCGTCAAGATCCGGGAATGCTACAATGAAGACTTCCGCGACGTCGCCATTGCGCCCGTCGGCGGAAAAATCACCGTTCCGGGCACTGCGCCCGAAAAAACGTTGACTGCGATCAGCGTTGCGACGATGCCGACGAAAACGGCCTATACCGTAGGCGACACGCTCGACCCTGCCGGTCTGACGCTCACGGCGTTTTACAGCGTCGGAGAGCCGGAAACGGTGACAAGCGGCTTCACCTGCGCGCCGACCGCGCTGACGACGGCCGGCAGCCAGACCGTGACCGTGACCTATCAGGGCAAGACGACGACGTTTGCCGTGATGGTGCAGGCGCCTGTGGAAAAGAAGCTGACCGGCATTGCAATCAAAACGCAGCCGAGAAAAACGGCTTATACTGTCGGCGACACGCTGGACACCACTGGTCTGACGCTTCTTGCAAGCTACAACACCGGCGAAACCGAGGAGCTGACGACCGGCTTCACCTGCAGCCCGACGACGCTTGCGGCCACCGGTTCGCAGACGATCACCGTCAGCTATCAGCGCATGACGGCAACCTTCACCGTCACGGTTGCGGCCGCGCCTGAACCGGTTCTGACGCTGCCGGTATCCTATTCCATGAATTACAAGGATGATCCGACCCTCAAGCCCACGGGGGTGGAGCAGGGAACAAAGCTGCGCTGGCGCTCCTCCGACGAGAGCGTGGTGTCCGTGGATGAAAACGGCAAGCTGACAACGCACAAAAAAGGAACGGCCACCATCACCTGTGAAACAGAGGACGGCAGCCAGCGCGCCGAATGCAGCGTTACGGTCAATTATACCATTCTGCAGATCATCATCATTTATCTGCTGTTCGGTTTTATCTGGTATCTGAAATGAAAGCGTAAGCGCTGAAGCCCGCAGGGCGAATCCGTCCGGCAGCGGGACCGCGCGCAAGCACTGTAAAATGACGGAATAAAAAACAATCCGCCCCAGCCAAGGCATGATCGCCGCGGTCGGGGCGGATTTTCTTTCCGGACACGCGGCGGGACGGAAAGCATCTGCACGGGACCGGACAGATTTCGATTGTTCTTTCGGCGAAATCGGCTTCGTCTGCCGGGAGAACGACGCAGACGCGGTCTCAACGCCGGCCAGATCCGCGCGCGGTCGGCGGCCTCGGGCGTTTTATCGCGTTTGAGCTCGCGAAGTCCTATGCCTATGAGCGGAAAGACGGCCGGAATATCCTGACGCTGACGTTCGGGCTTTCGGTGCCGGAGGCGTAAACCGGCGGCAGGGGAACGGCGGCGTGCCGCTGCATGGAGAATTTTTGCAAAAAGCGGCTTGTTTTTCTGCGTTTCATCGTTGATTTCCTGCGCGGATTGTGTTAGAATACAAGCGACGATCCACTAGATTCTGGCAAACAGGCCTTTTTTATCTGAAGAACGGGGGTTCGCTTGTCAGAGAGGAACCGCTTGCATATCATGGAAAGCCTGTCGGGAAACGGACCTATGGAAGGGAGAGGCTTCTGAATGAACGTCTATGATTTTGACGGAACGATCTTTTATTCGGACTGCTCCATCGGCTTTGCGCTCTGGTGCATGAAACGCCACCCGAAGCTGTGGCTGACTTATTTCCCCGGTCTGCTCAAAAGCATCGTCCGGCACAAGCAGGGCAAGATCCCGAACTGCCAGCTGCAGCGCAAAATGTTCAGTTATCTGACGATGATTGACGATTTCGACGAGCAGATCGAAAAGTATTGGGACAAATACGAGGGCAGGATCTCCGCGTGGTATCTTGCGCAGAAGCGGCCCGACGATCTGATCATCAGCGCGTCTCCCGCCTGCATCATCGGCCCGATCGCGACCAGACTCGGCGTCAATTACATGGCGACGGAATTTGATCGCGAATTCGGCGTCTTCCTGAATAATCTGATGTATGCAAAGGAAAAAGCGCGCTACATCTATGACCACGGGTTCCCCGTCATCGAGCATTTCTATTCGGATTCTCTCGCGGATACGCCGCTCGCCTTGTGCGCGGAAAAGGCGCACCTCGTCACGAACAAAGCCACCACCGTAACGGACTGGCCCGATCTGGATCCGAAAACGGCGGAGCAGGTGAAAAAGAAAATCGACACCGGCTGGACCATTCATTTGACCGACGAGGAGCAAAGCGGCGATTGAGCGGACCCTTTCTGCCGCGGCATCACAATAATAAGAAACAACCGGACGGCCCCGTTTGAGGCTGTCCGGTTGCTGCATTTTCTGAAATAATACTGCCCGCGGTTATTATCTGATGAACGCCAGGCGAAGGGCTTCGAAGAAGCGGCCGAAGATCATCTCGAGCAGGGCGCGCAGGGTCAGCGTCCTGCGGCCGTTGTCGGGCCGCGGCAGGATCGGGCCGGCGGCCTGCGTCTGCTCCGCCTGTGCCTGCGTTTTCGCAAGCGTGACCAGATGCTGCTCCGCCTCCCGGATGGTCAGCGGGCTGAACAGCGCCTGCGACGGCGCGGGGATATAGCGCAGATTGCGCAGGGAAAGGAGCTTGCCGCCGGTATTCTGAATCGTCACGACCTCGGCGGTGTTGACGGGAATGGGCAGATACACGGTGCCGTAGCCGACCTCATAGGTCTGACCGTCGATGCTGACGCTCGTCGTGCCGTCCACACAGGCGAAGAAAATCAGCGCCGACTGCGCGTTGAGCCGCAGCGAGAGGCTGCTGCCGGCGGCGAGCCAGATCTCATTCGTCGGGCAGACTGCTTTCATCTCCGCATAGGACATGGCCTGCGCGTTTGCGGCGATAAAGACGCTGTTGAGCGCGGAGTCGCCGATCACCGCCGCGTTCGCGTCGAGCGCCTGGCGCAGCACGGTTTCGCTGTAGCCGGCCTGGCCGATCTTATTGTAAGCGTCATAGACGAGATCGCCGGCGCCGGCGTTGATCTTGTTGAGGGGATCATAGATCTTCACGCCGTCAAAGGTGAAGGTCACGTGCGGCACGTTGTCGTAGCTCTCCGCGCCCGGCGTGAGCTTGACGCTCGGCGAGCCCTGCGTCACGGTCGCCGTGTGCGCGCCGCCGCCGATCCGTGTGCCGGCGCCGTCGATCCCGCTGCCGACCAGCTTACAGATGTTCTTCTGAGAGATGCCGCCGATGGCCACCACGGGGATGGAAACAGCGGCGCATATTGCTTTGAGGGTGTCGAAGCTGACGTCGTCGGCATCCGGCTTTGTGCC
>JAFWCS010000337.1 GCA_017534365.1 Clostridia bacterium
CCATGGAGCCCGGCACGCGCATCAACGAAAACACCGGCTTCACCCAGGGCGGCGGCGTCTACGTCGTCGGCGCGAACAGCGTCTTTGCCTCGGTCGCGCCCTCGATGGTCAGCCTCTATGCCGAGATCGCGGGCAACACCGTGACCAGCAGCAATTACGGCGGCGGCGCGGGCGTCTATGTGTATGAGGCGGCGCAGGTCAATCTGAATTACGTGCGCTTCACGGATAACGTCGCGGGCTTCGCGGGCGGCTTCTATGCGGCGCGCACGCCGAGCATCAGCATGTACCGCTGCATCTTTACGAATAACCGCGCCACCGGTACCTCCGACAGCTACGGCGCGCGGGGCGGCGCGGTGTGCATCGACAACCGGTATAATTCCGCGAATTACGCCGTGCAGCTCTCGCAGTGCGAATTTTATAAAAACACCGCTACGCAGCGCGGCGGCGCGGTGAGCATCGACGGCTCCAACGGCGGCTATTATTATGCGCCGAGCAGTTCCAGTTTCCGCTATTACCGCACCACGATCAATGACTGCACCTTCGGCGACGGCACGGCGGCCAACGCCAACACCTGCACCAATGCAGACGCCAACGGCAGGGGCGGCGCGCTCTATTACGCCGCGGGCGAGCTGACCGTCACCGGCGGCACGCGCTTTGAGGGCAATGCCGCCGATCAGGGCGGCGCGATCTACGCCTATCATGAAAACTACGTCCAGACGCTGCGGATCGAAGCGGCGGAGCTTGACGCGGCGTTCCGCAGGAATACCGCGAACGACGGCGGCGCGATCTTCACCAACAACGTCCCCGTGATCCTCACGGGCGAGGAGCACCGCGTGGTCTTTGAGGAAAATATGGCGGCGCGCGGTGCGGCGATCTATACCCACGGCGGGCAGGTGACGATGGATTATACCGATTTCATCCATAACGCCATGACCTGGCTCCCCGAAGATCCGATCACCGGGGTTGAAGCGCGCTGGGTGCCGGCGATCTGCGACGGCCCGGGCGTTTACAGCCGGCAGGCGTTCGTTTATTGCAACGCGTCAAACTGCACGGTGCAAACCTTCTATTTCTATCACAGAGATTATTTCCTGCGGCTGACGGGCGCGCCGTCGGCGGACTTCGGCGTGCAGCCGATCGCGCTCAACGTGCGCGAGGGCAGCTATTACCGCTCGGGCGACCACGTGGTGGAGCCCGCGAGCCCGCTGACCACCGTTGCGCCCTACGAGGCGAATTATACGCTGACGGGCGAGGCGGCGGACGCCTACGACCTGATCGTCGTGGGCGTGAATCTCGTGCTCGCGCCGCGCAGCGTCTATATCGACGGCGTGGACGGCGACGACGGCAACAGCGGCTCGAAGCCGAACGAAGCGGTGCGCACCTTCGCCGCCGCGCGGCAGAAGCTCGTCACGCTGCTCAACGCGAACCCCGAAGCGGAAAAGACGATTTATATTGTGAATACCGTCACCGTCGATAACACGCAGGTCTGGACCTTCGACGGCGACACGATGCCCGTCGTGGATGACGAGGGCGCGCCGACCGGCGAAACGGTCGCCGTTTACGGCGTGAAGCTGCTCGCCTATATTGCCGATAACCGGCTGAACGTCGGCGGCAAGGCGCTCGTGCTCGTGGACGGCGGCGATCTGACCGTGGAGGGCATCACGCTCGACGGCAACCGTTCCGCCTTCGCGGCGAAAGCGGCGAACTATGGCTACAAGGTCGTCAACAACGGCAGCCTGACCCTGACGGAGCTTGCCGTGGTGCAGAACCACCGCGCGGGCATTTACGCGCAGGGCAACGCCAACAACAACGCGGCGGACCGCCCGAGCGTGACGCTGGATACCGTCGCGGTCAAGAACTGCAACAATGCGGATAACGTCACCTATACCACCGGCAGCGACCCCTACAGGGAGTCCTCCTCTGCCGGCGTCACCGCGCGTAATGCTGTGCTGCGGGCGAGCGAAACGGAAATCAGCGGCTGCGTCAGCTATCGGTTCGGCGGCGGCCTGTATCTGATGGATGCCGACGCCGAGCTGGACGACTGCATGATCAAAAACAGCCGCGTGAGCAGCGGGCAGTCCTATATCAGCAATTCCAATCTCTTTGATGATGGCTTTCCCGGCAACCGCGGCGTGGGCGGCGGCGTTTACAGCAGCGGCAGCAGCCTGACGATGCGTGGCTGCGAGGTTTCCGGCTGTGGCAAGAGCAATCAGCAGTATGCGGGCGGTGCGGGCGTGAGCATTGTGCGCGGCACCTTCGGCGCTTATGACTGCCTGTTTACGGATAACGGCTACGGCGGATATTACGGCGCTTACAGCGGCGCGCTGCAGATCGCCGGCGCGGCGATCGGTTATCTCCAGCGCTGCACCTTCACCAAAAACAACGCCTATTACGGCGCGGCGCTGCAGCTCGAGCCGGAATATAATTCCAGCGGCAGCATTGTCGGCGGCGCGCCCACGGTCACGGCGAACGGCTGCGTCTTCGGCGGCACGGACGCTGCTGACAAGAACCTGTCCACGCAGGGCGGCGCGGCGATCTTCAGCCACGGCAAGAGCGGCTGGGTGCCCACGCTGCGGCTCGGCTCCGCTGCGGAGTACGACGAAAACGAGCAGCTCGTCGCCACGCACGACACACTGATTGCCAACAACGTCGGCACCTATTATCACGGCGCGGTCTATCTGGCTTATACAGATTTTACCGCTGAGGGCGTGACCTTTGCGAATAATCAGCTCGCAAACGGGACGAGTTCGGTCGGCTCTTATGGTCACGGAGCAAGCAACAAATATAACCCCGGCGGCGCTGCGGCTTACAGCTACGGCGGCAGCGCGCGCTACGACCGCTGCACCGTTTCCGGCAACGGCGCGGGGTATGCGTCGGGACAGAACCAGGCGTTCGTCGGCGTGATCGCGGCGCTGGGCGGCTGCGCGTTCAGTTTCCAGAACGGGACGGTGTCCGGCAACTATACGACGGCATACGTGCAGCTGGATGCTGCGGCCAGCTACCCGGGCGGCGGCATCTATGTCAGCGGCGGCACGCTTTCGGTGAAAAACACGTTGTTTGAAAACAACAGCCTGACGATCCCCTCCAATCAGGGCGACAACGGTGCGATCTACAATTCAAAATATTTAAACGGCGCCGGTTTGTATGCGACCGGCACGACAGCCGAGATCGAAGGCTGCACCTTTATCGGCAACACGATCTCTTCGCCGGACCGCGCGCGCTTCTTTAACAGCGGCAGCGCGATCTCGGTCTCCTCCTCGGACGTGACCATAAAGGATTTCATTTCGCGGGGCGGCGCTGTCTCTGCAGACGGCCCGGCGGTGTCGCTGTCTTCCAGCACGCGCATCCGCTTCGCGGGGAATATCGAAGTCTCGGATGGCGATATACGTCTTGCGGGCAGTGATACGCCCATCTCGCTGATGACGCCGCTGACCGGCACGGGCACGCTCGCGCTGCGCTATGACGAGAGCTTCC